>DATFRK010000069.1:0-13524 GCA_035263325.1 Pyrinomonadaceae bacterium
AAGGCAGGGAACAAGAAGACAGCGATCACCAATATTAGGTATATCGATTTAGTCATACGCGAAGGATCATCCACCGATTACGCCGATAACACAGATTCTTGCTTGAAGAATGACGCTCAATTACGTCCCTTTCAAATCTGCGTAATCTGCGGATGTTTTGTTCACCGAGTCAGCTATCGCAAAACAGAGGCGCACTGAAGGCAACACATCTTTAACTTCCGGCTGTGGGCGAGTTCCTGTTCGGAGAGCGTGAACGAATTCCTCTACTTCCTGATAAGAGCCGTTTCGCAGATCCTCGGGTTCATCCACATTCGCTGCAGCTTCCGTCACCAGCTCGTTATCATGCCAACACTGTAGTGAACGCTGTGTTCCTGCTCCCGCAGTTACCCGAGCGCGAAAACGCTCGCCAAAGAATTCGTACGATTCTTCAACCATACCTGAAGTCGGCAGAATCTCTACCTGACCCGTTGCTCCAGACTTAAACCGCAGTGAAATGACATACCACGCTGCTGACCTCGGTGCTGAACTTTGAACGTTGACTTCAAAGCCCTCGATTTCACCCACGTAATATCGCAACGCATCCAGCACATGAATCCCGGTCTCCCAAATGAAATCTGGCTCATTCCGTGAGTGGCGCACCTGTACCGCTCTTGCATACTGCGGCGGTCCAACTTCTTTCATCCAAGAGCGCACTTGATTGAGATAAGGCATGAAGCGTCTGTTAACCGAGACCATATGAGGAGTTTTAGTTTCGCTGGCCGCCCTGCTAAGTCGTTCTGCCTCAGCGATCGATGTACCAAGCGGCTTCTCGATCACACACGGAATACGACGCTCGAGTAACTTGATGCCCACTTGAACGATCTGCTCGATGGGCATTACACATACACACGCATCAACCTTCTCGACATTGAGCATTTCGTCCAGATCTGTGTAAGCTCGAGCGAACCCAAATGAACGACAGAACTCAGTAGCCTTGTCCTGGTTCAGATCACACGCGGCCACAAGTTCGAGTTCACCTGGATTGTGTGCAGCATATCTTGCGAGTGGAGCAGCATGGCTACTTCTGGAGTGTTCACCGCAACCAGCTAACGCTATTCGCATCACTGTGCCTTCCTCTCAATGGTGGAGCTCATCGTCATTCTTGTTTTGACGCTGTAAACTACTGAACCATTGTTGAAGATCGCTCGCGCCTTTTATCGTCACGACGAGCGTTATGAAAGCGAATGAAGTTCCGGCCACTACCAGACTAATCGTCCAAAACCATAACCATCCATTCATCCTAAAACCTCCTTCAACTCAGTCAGTCGAGACCAACTGTTCACTTGCGACAACCCGCTGTCGGCCCAGCAGCGAGCCCACGATTAGACCACCGGCAGCTAATCCAAATGCGGCAAAGCCGGTAATGTTTTCGCTCCAATGCAGAAAGAAAAAGGGAATGATGGCGCCAGCTGCGCCCGCTAACATGGCGGCATAACCACCAGCTACGTTGGAACGGCGCCAGTAAAGGCCGCCAATAACACAAACAAATGCGCCAGCCAGGAAGATGGTGCCGGTGACGTTTAGATAGAGGTAAACAGCACCCGGTGGCGTGTAATAAAGCCCCCAAAACATCAGAAATAGACTGACAAATAGATTCGCAATGCGGTTCACGAAGATCTGGGCACGTGAACTCAGCGGTCCTTTTCCGAGCACGCGTCGAAGCGGCATGATCACGTCCTGTGAAATTACAGCACTCCAACCAAGTAAGTAAGAACTATTGACAGACATCGTAGCCGCCAGCATGCCGGCGACGACAATTCCTCTAATGCCTGGTCCCAAAATGTTCGCGAGCATCGCCGGCATCGCATCGATCGGCGCCAGCGTTTGACCGTTCACGACCGGCGCTGGTACGCCGTTGGTCAATGAGCCTGTTCCGTACAAAGTGAGGGCGGCTATGCCCCAGAGCATCGGCAGCACTCCTCTGCCGAGAAAGATAAAACCAGTCCAGGTCATCACCCGTTTCGACGTTTCAGGGCCCTTGGTCGAGAACATCCTCATTGCCGTCGTCTGCCAGCAGGTATGGATGGAAAACCACAGCAGTATTTGCCATACGAGAAAGATGAGGCCGAATTTCGGATTAGCGATTGGGTCGAAGCCGGCATCGCCCATGACGGTAGATACCTTCGCAACGATGTTTCCCCAGCCCGCGTGATAAACGGCGTAGAGTGAAACGAGAATCGTGGCCACAGACAACAACACGTACTGGATGAAATCCGTAATGACGACGGAGACCATACCGCCCAGGACTGTGTAGGCCAACTCGAGTAGTAGTATGACGGTCATCACAACGACAATATGTCGTGTATCGATGCCACTGACGATGGTCAGAAACTGGCCCTCGATCCTTAGGAAGACTCCCATATTGAGGATGCCTCCCAAAGCAACCAGAACTCCGGTGACGATGCGCAGCCCGCGACTGTATTTAATCTCGAAATACTCTGGCACCGTCATCAACTTCAACTCGCGAAATCGGCTAATGATGAAACCTGTCCGGCCGACAATAATCATCACCAGGCCTGAGATCATCGCTGCCGCAAAAGCAGCGAAGCCGTACTTGTAGCCAAGCTCGGCGTTGTACATGAAAGTGATGGTGCCGATTTCGGTAGCAGCCAGAGTGGCGATGCCTAAGTAGAGGCCTAATTCACGACCCGCAACCAGGTAGTGCGATATTTTGCCGACAAAGCGTTTGCCAATTAGACCCACGCTAACCGACGCTGCCAAATAGAACGCTACAATGGCCCAATCAATCACACTGAAGTTCATTTAGGTTTACCTATTCGTCTTTCGTCTGTTTTACTGCGTAATAGGCGGCGCCAATAGCGCCCGCCTTTTCGCCGAGCGTAGCGGGGATGATGCGAACACGTTGATTTAACGGTCGCCACTCGAGTTGATCCAACTCACGATTGAGAGGATCGAACAAGGCTGCGCCTGCGCGCGCGACGCCGCCGGCAAGAATTACAATCTCCGGGTCGAAAGCGTTGATGAATGAAGCGATTGCAGCAGCGAGATGGTGAATCGAGCGCAACCAGATACGGCCAGCGTCAGCGTCGCCGTTCAAGTGTGCTTCCACCAGTTCTCGGGTTGAACTAAATCGACCACTGGAGCGTTCCGAAATATTGTAGTTACCGATCATCTCTTCGAGACTGCCCGGCGTTCCCACTATGTCCGGAGGGCCATCGGAGTTGACTGTTACATGACCAAGGTGTCCGGCACGTCCGATGTGACCCTTAATTAGTCGGCCATCTGCGAGTACGGCGCCTCCAACTCCGGTTCCGAGAGTCAACAAGATGACATTGCTATAGCCCTTGGCCGCGCCTTGCCAAAGTTCACCTAACAACGCGGCGTGAGCATCATTCAACACAAATACTGGACGAGGTGATTTGAGAAAATCGGTCCAGACGAAACCCTGAATGCCATTTAGCCGGCCCTGCATGAACGCAATTGATTGTCCATTTTTTGCTGCCAGACCTGGCGACGCTACGCCAATGTGGCGAGCAAATTCCTCCCGACGAGATTGAATCTCACGGAGGTTGTCCTTGATCGTCTGCGCCCAGGAGCCTTCAGCATCCGCAGTTTCGCAGGTTAGATATTCAAGGACTTCACCGTCATCTGAGACGACGACTATTTTGATATTGGTTCCCCCCAGGTCTACGCCGATTGAATAGCTCATCTGATCTAGTGTCCCGTTTCTAGAGTTCGCTATAGTTTCCTAAACTAGTGTCGGAGTCAGTCTCAACCCTCTGCGCTAACCTCGGCTTCTCTCCGGTCTCGCCGGTTGAGTGGGTGTTAAGAGGCATTCACCGCGGAGACCGGCGAGAAGCCGAGGTGCGCGCAGAGGGTTGAGACTAGCGACAGCATCTGATACTTAGCCACGAACTTCACAAACACGACCCTAGCGCCCTCCTTACACATTCTTTCTCCACTTTGGATCATCACGACGCAGCAACTGAAAAGTGATTGAGCCATCAGCGTTCGCGGGTTGCGCTGTGGCCCAGTTGACGGGGCGTCGCTTACCGCCCTTCGTTTCGATCTCTGCGCGAATCTTGAGCTTCATTCCATCGCTATTCTTGGGTAGTAGAAATGATGCTTGCCTGATTTTGCCGGCATGCGGGTGGCCAGCGTCTAACGATCCGCCGATTTGGATTTTTCCGTCGCTGCTTTCCAGGTACAGTCGGAGGACTCCAGGAACGCCGGACACTCCGTCGTTGGAAACGGCCACGATCACTTCATCTGTCCCATATCTTTTGCGCTGCCAGATCCATGAAGGACGCACCCGGTATCCCATGCGTCTCTGCAATGTGTCGAATCCATTCGGATAACGCTCGTAGTAACGCCGCAGATTGTCGGACTCGGTCCAAAGCGACCAGTAGTTCGCCCCGAGATCAAGACAATGAAGCATCCACCTCTCCAGCACATTGATTCCCGCTTCATCCACAGGCAGATAACTCTGATCAACTTTGTATTGTCGGTAGTAACCATCTTCCATGATCGTCGCCAACCATGGCGGTCGGTTTGCAAGTTCTTCAATCTGAATTGGTTCTTCAATGACGATGCTGTCCGAGCGCAGCCAGCAACCCGCGCGAACACACAGATCCTGGACCTCACGATTACCGACATTACTAATGTCAGGTTGAGTATTCACTGCCAGCGGCACGTTCTGCCAAAGGTCCAGTTGCAGTTTGGTCATTTCCATGAACGTCTTCTCCGCCGACAGGTAATCAGGAAACGGATGCGGCAGATTGCTCGTGTGGCCTTCACCCCAAAAGCCGTACATCATCAAGTCCACGAATTCCATCATCGGGTTGTTGTCAAACTCGCGGACCAATAGCTCATTTAATTCCTTGAATGCAGACTGAAATTTAGGATGGTCGTAACGGGGCTCAACAAACTCGGCTTTAGCGCCATAGGTCTTGCCGATTTTCACCAGGGGAACTTGTTTCTGTAAGAAATCCGGCAACGCCAGTCGTCCGGGTTGACCTTCTGTATTCGACATCTGAATGCGAAACGCAACCCGCTTGTTGTGACGCGTGGCAGCCTCGAGGGTTAACCTGAAGACAGGATTCAAATCGAGCTTGCCTGGCGAGGTTTGCACGTCGCGCCAATCACAACGAATGTAAAGAACATCAACAAACGGAAGCGAAGCCATCTTCTCTACGTGTTGGTCCAGCGTTTCAGTACCGGCACGGGCGGCGAGTGAAGGTCCGCCTTCTTCCCAGGTGTATCCGACCAGTCCCAGGCCGTAGTTTTTTACTGGTTTACTGGATTGCGATGTGACCAGCACCGTGTACCACCCTTCGTCTTGCTCGATTCCGAATGGTCCCTGGTTCAACCGGTCAGTTACTTTTGGTCCTGGTCCAAAGTCGTAGTTGTCCCAATTGTGACTGGGTACGTCCTGCGCTTTCGCCTTAGGCAAAGTAGCAGCAAGCGAAAGTGCGGCGGCTCCGGTTTTTATGAAACTCCGTCTACGCATCTGTTAAGCGGCGACTCTGCCGGGGCGGATCAGCACCAGCACCAGGATCATTCCTAAAAACGGTATCAGACTGGCGGTAATCAATATCGGTTCGAACGAATAGTGATCGGAAACATAACCAATGAGAAAGGTTGAAATAATTGTGCCCAATCCGGCGCCGGTGCCGCTCATTCCACTTACCGTTGCCACTGATTCACTCCGGTAAAGATCGGAAGGCAGAACCAACGCCATGGTAGAAAAAGATGCATATGCGAAAGTTGAGACTGCAAACAAACCGGCAAGCGCCAACAAGCTTGAGGTAAAAATTGTGGGAATCAAGAGCATCATGCCAATGCCGCCAAACACAACCACAGCCTTTCGCGCCGTAACGACTGGCCAACCGCGTTTGATTAACCAACTTGAGACGCCGCCGCCGAAGAAATTTCCCAGGTCTGCTGCAACAAAGGGAATCCAAAAGGCAAGCAGACCTTGTTCTGGATTGATCCCTTTGGTTACGAGATAGATCGCAAACCAGTCGGTAATGAAGAACCAGACGGGGTCAGTCAGTGTCCGGGCGGCAATGATGGCCCACGTCTGTGGTAGCTTGAGAAGGTCTCCCCAGCCAGACCGCTGCGTGTCTTCGGTTTTTGCTAACTCAATCCGGTCGCGAAAGATCAACTCTCGTTCTTCGTCGCCTAATCGGGGGTGAGATTCTGGCGGGTGATATAGCATTCGCCAGGCGCCAAGCCACAGGAAACCGAGGGTTCCCGTAATCACAAACGCTGGGCGCCAACCGCCAAAATACTTGTACAAGCCAATTACCAGTAGCGGTGCGATTGCGCCGCCAATGGAAGAGCCACTATCGAAAAGTGCTACTGCCCAGCCACGTTCCTTCTTGGGAAACCACTCAGAAACGGCTTTCGTAGCGGCGGGCCAATTCGCTGACTCGCCGGCGCCAAGCAGAAAGCGAAAGAAGGCGAAGCTACGAAGACCTCCGGCAAAGGACGTTAACATTGCGGCAATTGAATACCAGATGACAGTGATAGTTAGTCCTTTTCGGGTGCCAACTCGATCGATCAAGCGTCCCGCAACAGTCTGACCGATGGAATAAGCCACTCGAAAAGCAATCACGATCATGGCGAATTGCTCATTGTTCCAGTGATAATCGTTCTTAAGATAGGGAGCAAGAACGGAGAGTGTCTGGCGGTCGATGTAGTTAATTACAGTCGAAGCGAACAGAAGGCCACCGATCCACCAACGAAGATTTTGAATTGGCCTACGGACGATCCTTGAGTTGTTGGCAATGGTGTCCATTAGTTAACAAGCTACTGCAATCGTTGAGACGCTTTCTCTGCTTCCAGCTCTGAAATGAATTGCTCACAGACAGCTAAGTCTGATAACTGCTTGATGCCTTGTTCTTCACGCCAATCCGCAATTGGACAAGCGAAAACAGTGTGTTGCGATGCAAATGCATTGATAAGCTCATTGGGAAAGCCCAACTCTCCGCGGCTACGCTCATAGCGCCCGGTCGATTTGTTCCAATAGCGATTCTTTAGCTCCAGCAGGGCGTCGAACATGGCCTGCTTCTTCAGTACAAACATGCCGATATTTGTTTCACCAAAATCGATCTGGTCAGCGCTTTCTAAATAGGTTTCCGCTGCTGATCGCACCGCGCCGGATTCGTCACGTTCTATGGGTGCGTAAGGATGCTTGCGAAAGGTCGTGGGAACGAACATTTCGTAGGTTGAAAAGAGTGCTGCTAGTTTAACCGTGCGTTCGTAGGTCTTTTCCCGGATTACAGGTTGAGTGCTCCACACGACGAGCGCCAACCCCGTGAAGTCTTGCATCAACGTATGCGCCTGCAGCACCGCGTCGCCGGTGCCAAGAGCCCCAGGTTGCAAAACGACAATTACCTCCTCGCCAGCAAGGGCCTGGCGAATCATCGTTTCGTTCTCAGCTGACACAATGATGATCGGCGCACGCGTTTGCCCCAGTGCTTTCCGAATATTCTTTAGGACATGAACGATTGCGGGCTTCTTTCCCACTAACGCTAGCGGTTTGGGCAGATCGAGACCACTGGCTGTGGCGCGTGTGCCTTTTCCGGCGGCGACAATCACTGGCCAAATCTCTGCTGAGTTCGGCTGAAGCGTAGAAGAGTCGATGAGCGAACGGAGCTTGTCTGCGTAACTTTCGCTGTTTGGTCCAAGTGAATTGAGGTGAGCAATCAACTCGCGCCAGATTTGATGCAAATCGATATGAGCCAGGCCGTCACCGGGAGTCGATACCATGACTGAGCCTTCGCCTGCGCCGTCTCGCTGCTGCGGTGCGTAGTACTGTTCCTGGACCTTTTCGATGAGCGCTTGCGAGTGC
This sequence comes from Pyrinomonadaceae bacterium, assembly GCA_035263325.1. Lineage (GTDB taxonomy): Bacteria > Acidobacteriota > Blastocatellia > Pyrinomonadales > Pyrinomonadaceae > PSRF01. Next base: position 7,859 of record DATFRK010000069.1, read on the forward strand.
TCCCGCGTGGTAAGGGCAAGGATGTTTCCCCCAAAACCTCCACCCATCAAGCGAGCACCGAGCACATGTGGATTAGATCGGATGACATCTGTTAGTTGCTCAACCTCCTGGGTGCTTACTTCGTACAGATCACGCAAACTCGCGTGAGACTGGTCGAGCAGTTTGCCAATCTTCTGCATCGCAGAAAATTGGGCGTCAGCAGTTGAACCATTCTCGAGCGACTCGAGAATGTGTAGAGCCTCTGCGACGCGTCTGACTTCGCCGAGGTGATGAAGAGCGCGAGCCCTGAGTTGTAGCGGCCAGCGAGACTGCGCGTTTAGTAGAGCAGGGAAGGAACGTTCTAATTCTGAAAACGTCTCAGGGTATTCATCTCTGAGCGTGTCGATCGATATCCCTGTGGGAAGCATCATCAGGATATCTTCAGCAATGTCGAGTTCCCTGGAGGAGCCTGTTTCAAACGAGGCTAGTGACTCGACCCAGCGACTATGAAGCGCAGCGTCTGTGTTTTTCCACTTCCTGATTACTGCTGGTATCAGCAATCGGGAAACAGCGGCGCGCTCGTTGTACTCGATCATTATTTCCCGACCTTTGTCGGCAGGTTTCGAGAAGAAGGTGATCCATGCGAAAGGTTTGTCCGGCAGTGAGATGCGCCTGGTCTGGCCGGTTGAATACTTAATCAGTACCCCGCTGGCAGATTGCGCGAGACAGATCGTGATATGGTCCATCGATCCTCCGCGGGTGCCGACATACCATTCAGCCAGCGCCGAGTCCTGGGCCAGTTCCTTAAGGGTGAAGGGAATAGCGTTTACTTCTCGTATCGCGGCTCCGCCCAACACTACCAGCGCCGAGGAGGACGAGGCACCGCCACCAGCCGGGATGTTGGAATCCAAAGCGAAATCGAAACCATTAGTGACGCGTCCGCCAAATTTACCGCGCGCGAAGCTCACCGCACTTTGGATGTAGTTTTGCCAATGTGGAGCAGGCGTACCGTGCTTGAAGAGGAAAGAGAGCCACTCGCTCTCGACATTCTGACCAAATTGAGGGACCTCCACTTCTGCCAACGGAAATGACGAGGGCTCGTACTTCACGTTACTCGAAACGCTTCGTACCTCAGGCTCAGCAGATTTTCTGTAGAGCATGAAAGCGTTGCGTTCCTGGCTGCCAAAAGTCAGGGATGCGGTTGGCATGTATGAAACATAGTCAATATGTTCACCCAGCACATCGATGCGCGCAGGAGCGCGGAGGAGTGAAACTGGTCCATCGCCGTATCTCTCAAGGAAGAGATCACACAACCGGGAGAGGCGGGCGCACCGTTGCTCAAGGTCAGAGTCATTGGTGCTGATGACCTTACTTAAAGCGAACTTGATGTCAGTCACTTTCATAGCAAGCTGCCAAAAAACTCGTTGCGCGGGTTAGTTTGTGAATGCTATAACGCGTTCTCTGAACGCCCGGCGATTCCCCGGTCCAAAATTGAAGTTGACATCTTTGCTAGTTCCTAAATCGCAGGGTTAGTTCGGGTTCCTAACAAACGAGCCTTACTTTGCCCCCGACGATCGTTTGGTTCAAATCAGTTAGGAGCGAAGCATACTAATCTAATACCTGCTCGCGTTGTCAAACTTTAATTTTCGCGAAGTTTGAAAAATCAATTGAACGCTAAGGGAGGCCGAAGACCCGTGCAAAGCAGAAGACGATGGTTAAAGACAGTGGCCACAGCCAGCTTTGGTGCTGTTGGCGCACAAGTTTTAAACCCCGCTCACCACCAGTCGGGAATGGCAAACGAGCCGCAAAAACCCGTCATACAACCACTGGCATTGAAGGATTATCAACCAAAGAGCATGCTGCACGTGCCCGAGTCGCACGTTCCTCGATCTCGCTTCCCGAATATCGACTTTCATTCGCATCTCTCCTGGATAGATCGCAAGGGGCGTGCAGACGTTGTTCATCACGCAGCCACGGCAGCCGAAATTCTTCAGGTGATGGACGCCAAGAATGTACGCCTGATGGTGAATCTTACCGGTGGCTATGGCCCGTTACTTCAGGAGACGATTAGCCATTGGCAACAGCCTAATCCGGATCGAATTATCGTGTTCACGGAGCCCTGGTACGCAAAGGTCACGTTGCCGAATTATTCAAAATTTCAGGCGGATCAACTTGAAGCTGCTAAGAAAGCCGGAGCAAGGGGATTGAAGGTATTGAAAACCCTTGGTCTTTACCTGCGGGAAAACGTGACCACTGGTCCGCTGGTTAAGGTTGACGACAAGCGGTTCGATGAGATGTGGGAAGCCGCCGGAGCATTGAATATGCCTGTCGCAATTCACGTATCTGATCCAGAGTCCTTCTTCTTACCAACTGACCGCTTTAATGAACGTTATGAGGAATTAAGTGCACATCCTGATTGGTCATTTCACGGCAAGGATTTTCCGAGTAACGCGGAGCTACAGGAAGCTCGAAACCGTGTTATGCAAAGGCATCCCCGGACGAAATTCGTCGCGCTTCATACCGCCAATTCTGAGAACTTACCGTACGTTGCCGAATGTCTCGATCGTTATCCAAACATGTATGTAGACATTGCCGCCCGCATTGGAGAACTCGGGCGCCAGCCCAGGATGACGCGAAAGTTCTTCGATAGATACCAGGACCGCATTCTGTTTGCGACCGATGCAACCCCACATGGCAATGAGACTCCACAACAGATCTTCGGCAACGAACTTTATGAGATCTATTACCGTTTCCTTGAGACGGAAGACGAGTATTTCGACTATGCACCGGCCGCGATACCACCCCAGGGTCGCTGGCGTATTTATGGAATCGGACTGCCAGATGAGATTTTGCGGAAGGTCTACTACAACAATGCGGCACAACTGCTGGGACTCCAGGCCATAGCGTGATGGATCATCAACTCTCAAGACGATCGTTCATCAAGAATAGCGCGCTTTCACTTATGGCCGTTTCTCTGCCACGGTTTCCGTTGCCCTCGGACGAACAAATCACCGTGACTTTGGAGGGACGAGCTAATGACCTCGGCGATGAGCTAGTCAGTTTTGGTCTGCCGCTACGCTATGGCTTCTTGACCAATCCGAAGAACGTGACTGTGCTCGGCGAAGACGGCTCCGAGATCCGCGCCGCGGTACGACCTCTAGAGGCCTGGCGCGTCGGAGGTAAACAGGGAACAATTCGCTCTCTACTGGTTCAATTTAGACTCAGTTTTTCTTCCCAGAAAACTCGACGCGTTACCGTCGCTTTTCATCGGCCCCGAAAGCAGAGCGAAACGAATTTCGTCAGCGTTTCGAACACGTTGATAGAAGAAACCGGATTGAAGGGGCCGCGGGTTTTGGCCGTGCTGCCTGCCGATTGGTTATGCAAATCATGGCTTGTCGGTCCGCAAACTCGTAGCATCGAATCGGGTGAGTACTCCAGCTACGATCAATTTGCAGTACGCAACTTCCCGGGTTCGCTCAACTATCTCGACAGCAACGTCTACCACGAATGGCTCTTTGACCGGACAACTTGCTACTACAAAATGTATGTTCGAACCGGTGAGAGCAAGTACCTGGACGCGGCTTATCACGCTGCTAATTTCGTCAGAACGCATACGAAGTTGGATGGTCCTGACGCCGGCATCTTCACGCTGAAAGGACCGGATCTCAAATACGTTTATCCCAGGGCGATGCATATTCACTATCTTTTGACAGGAGACGAGCGCGCCTTGAACTGCGGCAAAGCAATGGCCCGGTACTGTTTGGCGCAGCAAAATCCTGTGTATCGGCCAGACCTGATCAAAGCAGTTCCGCTTGGTGTCGATCCCGAACGCGGACGAAACTTTTGGACCTTGCGGCACCAGGGTTACGGGTTGTTGGGAATATTGCATGGGTGGGAAATGACCGGTGACCAGAGTTACTGGGCCAAGGCGAGGGAGTGTGTTGATGCGTATTACCGCCATCAACAGCAGCCACCCGATAATTTCCCGCCAGACGGATCATTGAGACAAGATTGGGAACTGTATGATCCGAATGAGGCAAGGTTTAAAGGTGCGACCTCGGCCTGGATGATGGCATTGTTACTCGATCCCCTGTTTCACTATTGGACTCTCACTGGAGATCGACGAATAGGTGAGATCGTAATCAAATGGTGTGACTTTCTCGATCGCCAGGGAATAGTGCCAGACGGATCGAAGGCCTACTACGTGATCAATTGTCTCTCACGGCTCGAGCCTAACTCGTCACCGGGCGAAATTGGCCCAGATATGGAAATGCACAATGCCGAGATGGCTTATACATTCGCAATGGGTACGTTTTTTACCACCGATCCAAAGCGGGCCGAAATCTACCGCGGGCGCTGCCAGAGATTTCTGGATTTGGCCGTTAAAATGGACATGAACCATCCTGCTCGCGCCTTCAACTGGGCCTTCCAGTTTAGTAGCCAGTTAGTCTATTTCATGAAAAATTCATCCGGCGGCGCGCAATCTCTACTCAGAGAACTACATTTGTAAACCTCCAAACCCTTGAGGATTTAAGATGAACCGATCGGGGAAAAGTCTCGGCGCATTTGTGCTCTTGGGCGTGCTGACTGCAGTAACCGCTGCCACTGCTCTCTCGCAATCGATTCAACGTTACCGAGTCGAAATTCAACACAGCGTCAGAGTAAAGATGAGAGACGGGGTGCTGCTTGCGGCAGACGTCTATGTGCCCGTTAGTGAGGAAAGGTTTCCTGTTCTGCTGGAACGAACACCTTACAACCGAGCTGATGAAGCGGCGATGGCAAACGAGTTGGCCTCGCATGGATACGTTGTGGTGCTGCAAGACACGCGCGGTCGCTATGAGTCTGGCGGAGAGTTTTATCCATTTCGCGATGAAAGTCTCGATGGTTACGACACGGTTGAATGGGCTGCGCGATTGGATCACTCAAACGGTAAGGTGGGCATGTTTGGTGGTTCTTATGTCGGAGCGACTCAGATGCTCGCCGCCATGGCGCGCCCGCCACATCTGGTTTCGATCTTTCCTTACGTCACCGCGTCTGAGTATTACAATGGCTGGACTTATCAAAACGGCGTCTTGATGCAGTGGTTCAGTAGTTCATGGACCTCGATCCTTGCGGTCGACACGTCGCGACGCGAAGTAGAAAAAACGCGGGCTAAAGAGTGGATAGCCCAACTACCTTTGCAGAATTACCCCATCTTAAAACCGCCTCAGATGGTCCAATTGGCACCTTATTTCCAGGACTGGCTGAAGCATGAACGAGACGACGAGTACTGGCAGCGTTGGCGGGTGTCGAATCACTATGACGAAATGACCGTCTTCGGACTGCACGCGGGCGGTTGGCACGATCTCTTCCTGAAAGGCTCGATCACGAATTACACAGGGTTACATGAGCGAGCAGCCACGCCGGAAGCGCGGTCGAAGCAGAGGTTGATTATCGGACCGTGGGCACACACGCCAACTTCAGCAGAAGGTAAAGTTGGCGATGTGGTCTTTGGTAAGAGCGCTGTGCTGGATATGACCGGCACTGCCCTTAAGTGGTTTGACTACACGCTGAAGGGAAGTAAAAACGACTACTCGCGTGGGGCACCGGTGCGGTTATTTATCATGGGTGAAAACGTCTGGCGGGATGAACAGGAATTTCCTTTGGCCCGCACTCGCTACACAAAGTACTTCCTTCATGCCAAAAAA
>DATFRK010000070.1:0-2668 GCA_035263325.1 Pyrinomonadaceae bacterium
GAACTGTTTTGGGTCGTTTGTGATCGTCGAGGGCCACCCACGTTCCAGTGAAGTAATAAAGATACCTAGCAAGTCCAAAACAGGCACAACTCCTTTTGAAAGCCTGAGCTTCCGCCGCGCTCCCGGCGTTATCGTTGTCGGCAAACTCTTCTCCCACAGCTGAGTGCGAACCCAAACCAAAGATCGTCAACTCGCACGCGACCAGCACTTTTGCAACGATCTTCTGATCTTTGGTTCGTTCGAAATTCGCGCTTGTGTGAATCGTGTATTTGCGGGTCCATCCCGCCGGCGTGAATAGCGCATTTAGGCGGTCAGTATAGGCTCTCTGGTCCGCATACGGAACCACTTGGCCCCGGATCGGCTGCCCGTTCTTCGTGGTGTTCATCACGCGCCCTTCGATCTTGGAGGGATCAAACGGGACTTCTAACGCCGCTACCACTTCTCTGATCTTCTCCGACGAGAACTGCGCTGCTGTCGCGAACATGGTGACTGCCGGTTCGGCAGGCGACCGCACAGTGTTTTGGCGTGCATGGCCATTAGGCCCAGTCATAGGGAATCCTCCGTGACAAGAATCGGTCGACTGCTCGCTGTGCACTTTGATCAGTGAAGCTGGCGGAATAGACATGCGGTGCAGAAAATGACACGCCAAAGGACGAGCAAGCCGTCGTGCGCGATCAATTCATGTTTGCAGATCTGACTCCTGCTACCAGGCGGGCTGGCCTTGCGTCGCAAAGGCGTAGATGAGGGAATTCGCGGTCTGCCTATTACTCAGGTTTGTCTTGCATTGCCTTTCTGGCTTCGGCCACGGTGATCATCAGAGTCATCGTGTCGATGGGCGAAGCGATGAAGCCCCACTTCTCATAGAAGCGCTTTGCGCGTTCTGAAATGGCATGCACCAGGATGGCGCGGATGCCGGCAATCTCGGCTGCCTGAACCGTACGCAATACTGCGTCTCGCAAGAGGGCTGGGCCGAGCGCCTGGCCCTGAACTGTCTCATCAACCGCAAGCCGCCCGATCACCATCACCGGCACGGGATCCGGCATATTGCGTCGGACTCGGCCTGGCGCCTGAGCATGAGCGACAGCACCCGCGGCGAGAGCGTAATAGGCAACGACCCTCTTTCCTTGGCAAGCGACGTATGTCCGAGAGGCACCGCTCTCTTCGTTTTGAAGTGCCCGCTTCCTCAGCCAGTCATCGAGCGTCGCTTCACCGCAGTGGAATTGCGATAAATCATGCTCGGGGTCGAGTTTTTCCGGTGCACTGATTGGCTCATCGGCGGAGCTCATTTGTCCCATGGCGCTCTGGTCCTAAGCAGGCGCGCCAGTCGCGGGTTGCTGGCAGGGGGCTTGTCAAGCATGGCCGTAAAACGCTTGAACTCGTCGTCAGGCAGGGTAAAGTAACGCCTATCAAGCAGAACGCTTTCGGCTTCCCGGCACGCGGTCTCTAGCATAAAATCCGATCGATTCCGGCCAAGCGCCTGCGCCGCGCGATCAATGAGCGACTTTTGTCCACGGCTCACGCGTAGATTGATATTCTCACCGCGGGTCTTCGCGGGCTTGGTTGCTGCTCCACGCATAAAATCCTCCACTTGTGCGCACATTAAATATACACCAATGTGCGCACACCGTCAATACACCACAGTTGTCAATTTAGCCTTTCGTCCCAATCGCCCTGACAAAGCTGTAAAGCAAGTGGTCTGCACTCGCCTCCGGCCCCGTGATGACCACTGTCGCAAGCTCGGGATATTGATGGGTGTAGGCTGATTTGACCTCTTCGGGCGTCATCCTCGGGTCGGGATCCGGAAGTTTCACCCCGTTGTAGGTAAAGCTGCGAGGCAACACTCTTGCATCGATCATGACGTTTTCCTTTCTTATTCCGGTGACGATGTGGGCGGTTCCGTCGTTTGCGGTGGAGTCGAAAACAGGGTCGGCGTAGCGTCTGTTGCGACGGATGTCGAGGTGGTTGGCTCTGCCTTCTTGGTAGCCACAGCTTCGGCCTTGGGAACCTGGGTCGCCTTGGCTTTTTGACGAGCAACTTTCGCCGCCGCATCCATTTCGGCCTTCGCTTCGGCTAAGGTGCTCCCGAGCGAGAGATGACCGTCCACATAGCTGGCAAGATGTTTGCCAAATTCTGCGCCCAACTCTTCCGGTGAGGCTGTGTAGCTACGGTGCGTTAACACCGTTGCCCGCAACGGTTGTGGGAACTCTGGTGGGAGGCAGCACGAACCTCGATCTGGCGATCTCCGCCGATGGGAGGTTTCTCTACACGTTGAATTCCGGAACGGGCACCGTCAGTATTTTTCGCAATCAACAAGGACGGCAGCTTGAACAGCTGGGGGACATTGGCGGGCTTTCTGCGTCTGCAGGCTTCAACGGAATAGCGGTTATCTGAGCGGCTGCCTAAGTGGGTTGCAACCGGCTTGCAACCCACGTTTTTCGTTGGAAGGTTGGACTTTGCCGATGAAGAAAGGAGACGACGGCTAGTTCTGCTTCATGCCGTCGTCGTGTTTCAGGGTGTCGTCTTTCTTCATGTCGTCCTTCTTCATCTTGTCTTTCTTGGTCTTATTGGACTTCTTGTCCTTCTTCATCTCGTCGTGCTTCATCTGATCGTTGCTCATCTGGTCTTGTTTCATTTCGTCGTGTTTCATGTTGTCCTGCTTCATGTTGTC
>DATFRK010000071.1:0-4063 GCA_035263325.1 Pyrinomonadaceae bacterium
GCTCAACACCTCTCGATCGATCATGCCTCGTGTTTCCGGAGTCAAAGGTGTGTGCACCGTCAGAAAATCCGCGCGGGCGTAAACTTCATCAAGCGGAGTCAACTCGATCTCCAGGTCGCGCGCTTGTTCCGGGGCAATGAAGGGATCGTACGCAACGATACTCATGCCCAGACCGCGCGCGCGCGCAGCCACCACTCGTCCGATCCGGCCGAGGCCAACAATGCCGAGTGTTTTCCCCTGCAACTCCACGCCGATAAACTTCTTGCGCTCCCAACGCCCAGCCCTCAGGCTGCTGTTCGCTTGCGGAATTGATCGCGCCAGCGAGACAAGCAAGGCGATAGTGTGTTCCGCCGTGGTAATAGTGTTGCCATCGGGAGCATTCATCACCACCACACCGTGAATGGTCGCGGAAGGAACATCAATGTTGTCGACGCCGACTCCCGCTCTACCGATCACTCGCAAGCGACTGCTGGCGTCCAGTAGATCGGCAGTCACCTTAGTTTCACTGCGAACTATCAAACCTTCGCAGTCCTTGATCGCGATCGCCAGATCGTCCCTGGACAATCCGGTCTGTTTAACTACGTCGAAGGAGGCGGCGCGCAACGGCTCGAGGCCACTGTCGCTCACGTCATCTGCTACAAATATCTTCATCGGCATATTTATATGATTGATTATCTGGGAGTCGCACGGCGTCCAACATCGTGTCTGTAAAAGTTCGGTATAGTAGCACAAGAGAGAACCCCCTGCGGTAGCGACGGGTAGGTACAGTCAACTATACCTAAGTTGCCGTAGCTACCCGTCGCAACCGCAGGGGGTTCTCTATTGGGTCAATTTTCGATTGACCGTTGGGTTAACAACAATCAACAATCGAAGTATCCGCAATCCGGCAATGCAGAAGAAACGGGGCTCTCAATTTATGGACATCTTTGTCTATCGCGAAGGTTCGGATAAGGTCGAAGAAGGATTCACCGTCGCAGACATCCCGCATCTGCTGAGCGATGAGAAGTCGATTTTTTGGGTGGACTTCGAAGCGCCTTCATTCGCTGACGATCAAATACTGCTCAACGTTTTCCACTTTCATCCGCTAACGGTAGAAGACTGCCGCGCCACTCGCCACCACCCAAAAATCGAGGAGTTTCCTGACTATCTCTACTTCATTGTCCACGCGGTACGAACTGACACAAGTTCCGACCGCTTCAACACAGTCGAACTGGATGGATTTCTCGGGCTAAACTACGTGGTTACTTATCATCACGACAGATTTCCCAGCATTGACAAGGTCAAGCAGTCGATCCGGGTGAGTCCCGTTGGCTGTCAACGCGGCGCCTCATTTCTGTTACACCAAATCATCGACAACATCGTCGACGAATATCTGCCTGTCATGGACGACTTTGACCAACGAATCAACGAGCTCGAAGACAACATCTTTTCGATCCGCCGCCCGAACGATGAAATACTCGAAGAGATATTGAGTCTGAAGCGAAGCCTGCTACGCGTAAAACGTATTTCCTCAAAGCAACTGGAAGTCTTGTACCGCATGAGTCACGGCCAATTTCAACTTATTAGCGGTCCGGTGCTGCCCTTCTATCGCGATATCTTTGATCACCTGGTACGCGTGACGGACCTCGCTGAAAGTTATCGAGACTTGATCAGTGGATCACTCGAAGCGTACCTGAGTGTCGTGTCAAACCGCCTGAACGAGATCATGAAAGTACTGACAATCTTTTCTGCGGTGATGCTACCGCTAACATTCATCGCTGGCGTTTACGGAATGAACTTCGACAATATGCCCGAACTGCATTCCCGCTACGGTTATTACATTGCGTGGGCCATCATGCTGCTGGTAGCAACGGGGATGTTGCTATTTTTTTGGAAGCGGGGCTGGATTGGACGCCGCCCCAAGGGCAAGGAGGAACGATGAAGCGGTGCGAGGACTGGCATCACAATGGGTCGGAATCTTTCAACTCCTCGTGTTCACTAAACGAGCCGTCAGGACTGGGCACTTTTGCATCGTCCTTTTCAGCCTCGAAAGACTTTTCAGACTTTTGTACTTCACGCAACGTCTTCTTGCTCGTCGCTTCCGAATCGCGTTCCTTTATTTCTTCACTCGTTTTACTCTTTTGCGTACCTGGCATCGTCACCCTCCTTATAACCACCTGACCGAAACGATAAGGGCAACTCCCACGGCTGCGTAGATGCCGGCAATGACGTCATCAGCCATGATGCCCAAACCGCCTTTGAGTGATTCCAGCCTACGAGCAGGATATGGCTTAACAATGTCGAAAAAGCGAAAAAGAAGAAACGCCAGGATGGTGGGCCACCATGATGTTAGGGCTACTGGCACAGCGGTCAGGGCAATCAACTGCCCGGCAACTTCATCTACCACGACTTTGCCTGGATCCTTGCGCGCGTCAAGTTGCTCGACCCGCGAAGCGGCCCAAATTCCTACGAACACCACTAACACTATCAGCAGCAACTCAAACACCAGGAAACCGTAAGCCGTGGTCAGCACATTGTCTGACCCTCCAGGTAGCCGCGGGACAAGAATGATTCGCAACAGGAGATAGAGACCCACCCCTACTAGCGACCCAAAGGTACCTGGAGCCAGCGGCAAAAAACCTACACCACAGGTGGCAAGGGCAAGGGCCAGATAGTCGCTGCTAGTACGAGGTGAGGAAAAGCGGGACTCGACCGATTTCAACTCGTCGCTGGATTCTTTGCTCGACACGGTTAGGCCACTACGCGCAAATCCTACCCACCAGATCATGCTCATACGCCGCGGTGATCTCGACCATTACAAAATCACCGGGCGCCGGTACCAGGCCCTCGGGAACATCATTGATCAGAACACAGCCATCAATATCAGGAGCCTGAGTTTCCAAACGCCCCTGCCACAATAGATCACTTTCGTTCGATTCGCCCTCAAACAGTACTCTAACAACTTCTCCGATGCGCCGCTTGTGCTTGCGGCGCGAGATCTTTGCCTGTTCCTTCATCAGGCGCGCGCGGCGTTGTTTAGCAACCTTCGCATCCACCTTGTCAGGTAGATTGAACGCCGCCGTTCCCTCCTCATCGGAATAAGTAAACACACCGACCCGATCAAACTCGACGTTCTTGACAAAAGTCAGCAACTCTTCAAAGTCCTCGTCAGTTTCACCGGGAAAGCCGGTGATGAAGGTTGTTCGGACAGCAATCCCTGGGACTCGTCGGCGCACTCGTTCAATCAGTCGTTCCAAACTTTGGCGATTGCCGCCGCGTTTCATCAACTTCAATACTTTCTGGGAGGCGTGTTGCAGCGGCAAGTCGAGATATTTGACGGCCTTCGGTTCCTCAGCCAGTACGTCTAGAAAGGCATCATTGATGTGTGTGGGATACGTGTACATCAGACGCACCCACTCGATTCCGTCCGTGCGCGCCAATTCCCGCATCAAGTGGGCCAACGCGTCCTGTTTCCCCAGGTCTTCTCCGTAGCGAGATGAATCCTGGGCCACGAGGATCAACTCTCTGACACCTTCTTCGGCCAGTTGATGGGCCTCGGCCACGATCGACCCGAAACGTCTACTGCGAAAATGGCCCCGCATTTGCGGGATGAAGCAGAACGCGCAAGGACGATCGCAACCTTCAGCAATCTTGATGAAGGCATAGTGCGAAGGCGTGGCCAGCACGCGTGGCGTCGACTCGTCATAGAGATACGTCGCGCTTTGATTTCCGAGGGGAATTACCGGCAAGGAACGCGGGTTTGTCTGCGCATCGCAAACCTTGAGAATGTCGTTAATCTGACTCGTACCAATGAACGCATCGACCTCGGGCAGTTCTGCCTTCAAGTCGTCGCGATAACGTTCGACCAGACAGCCGGCTACTATCAAACGTTGAGCGTGGCCTTCTGTCTTTAGCCTGGCTGCCTCCAAAATGGCTTCGATCGATTCCTGCTTGGCTGATTCAATAAACCCACACGTATTGACTACCACCGTATCCGCTTCTTCGGCGTTGGCGGTGATCTCATAACCGTTCTGCTTGAGTTGTCCCATCATCACTTCACTGTCGACGAGATTTTTGGGACAAC
>DATFRK010000072.1:0-2354 GCA_035263325.1 Pyrinomonadaceae bacterium
AGTACTGGTAGCCCGTGTCATCCTTCGGATTCGCTTTCCACATTCGCACGCCGGTTTCATAGTCGAGCGTTGAGCCGCCGGCCACATACTCTGCGTAGCCTTCCCGCTTCCACGCCGGCGCGGTGAGATTCCGCCAGTAGCCAAACCGCTTCCTGACCAGGAAGTGAGTGGTCTCGTGGGCGATAACACCGCTCAAGCTTCGCTGGTTGTTTGCCGGGGCGCGGCGAAAGACCAGGTCTCTTGCCAGGTCCGATTTGTTAATAAAGATGTTCTCGGTTGGCAGGGCCGCGAAGCCTTTACCGAACGAGTTGGCGTCAAGAAAGAGACTAAGCACCCGGTACAAAGTAAAGTTGTTGGTCAGAAACACCTTGGGTTTTACTGCGCGGGTATTGATTCCTGACGTAGCCAGGCGAGCGTCAACTTTGTCCAGCACCGCATTTATCTGCTGGTCCATCGGCTCACTGGAATAGACCTGGAAATTGCCGTAAGAGATTTCGTGAGCGAAGAGCACCTGGGGAAAGCAGAGAAGCAGCAAGTAAGCGATCACAAATGCGAAAAGGAGGTAACGAAAAATTCTGTAGGCGCGGCTCTTGTTTTTTGCCTCGCGATATTGGCGGTAGGCAGCGATCGCCGAGGTTAACGCTTTGTTCATTGCCTCTCCTTTCCATAGAGCCGTCAATTGTGTCTTTGGGGTCACACACGAATTGAATCAAGCTCGACATATCAACTAAGGTCTTGATCTCATTGCCTCGTGCCTGACGCGTCATACGGCTTACTTAAGATCACCCCTACTTCTGGCTCACCTTCCTTCTGATAGGCCTCGATAACGCTGTAGCCGACATGTTCCACTCCGCGGCTGAAGGCTTCATTCCACCGCGCAGACTGGTTGTCGGGCTGCTCCACTTTTGGACCACCACTGCGTATTGTTTGTACCACCGCCTGCACTCCGTTTTCCTGCAACATGGTGCGGAGAAATTTGAGCGCTGCCTCACCTCCGGCGCGCTCCCCGGCCAGGGATTCCGCCGATTGACACTTATCTCGGCCCCAGGTGGACCCGTCGGTGAACTCGACGTAATCAATAAAGACTTGAACCGGCGGAGGAGGAAGGTCCTTCGCGAAGCCCAAAAACCTAGTCTTTCCGTCTGTTTCGTCTTGCTTTATGACCTTGCCTGGAAAATAGATGTTCTGGATGTAGCACATCTCCTGAGACTTTTGTGAGTAGCCGAGTTCGAGACGCGCGGTGTAGGCGCGAACCGGTTTTGTATTGCGGTTCTTGACGACTATGTGCATATCAAATATCTCGTGACTGGGCATTGCCCAGCGACTGGCTGAAGTGTCAACCGAAAGTGGTGAGTCGGGCTGTGAGACGACAGTGATTTCGGGAATTGGGTCGTTTCTTGGAGCGCCTGACTGAGAATTGTTCTGTTGGGCCTCAACGTTCAAGCAGGTCAAGGCGAACGTAAACAGGAGCGCAATATCTGATCCATGTTTCCACATTAACTTAATCCAATACCTAGGCTAGCTTTCACTCCTATAGGAGTGCGATGTTTATAGCAGAGTGGTGTTTGGTTTGTCGCACTCCTTTAGGAGTGCCATGTTGGAAATGCTTCACGCCACTGTTGCAACTAAGGCGAGACGCCGGATATGCCACTCCTAAAGGAGTGCAAAGTCTCTTTTTCTCGTTGGCTATAAACATGGCACCCCTACCGGGGTAGAATTTTAGACCTCATGTTGATGTGGATCGTATGGCTCACGGTTCTCAGCACGTGCACGCCAGTACTCCGCCTTGAGACGGCTTGAGTCAGCGGCGTTGTACAAGATCTCGCAATCACAGAAACCGCCTTGTGCCATCAAGACGTGGAAAAGATCAAACAGTTCGTCTTCCTTGAAGCCTCGCGTCAGGAACAGTTGTCGTGAATGCCGGAAATCCCCCAAACAGTTGACTCGTGCAGTTTCTGGCGAGGACGGCGAAAACAAGTCGTCGAGTTCTCCCAGGACGCCACTGCGCTCGACAGCTCTCATGACATCAGGTGTTATCGCTCTTACCAACTCCTCGTCGGGATATTGAAGATCCTCAGGCTTCTCATAAGGTGCAAGCTCGAACCAGACCGTGTCCGCCAGGTGCTCTTGAAAAAAGTCCCGGGGTATCAGATGCGCGAGGTAGTGGTGCCGCTGTGCGGGGTACAGTAGCGAGAACTTTGGTTCAGTGAAGTAGATCGCGAGCCGCCCCAGATCGTCAGGCCAGGGTTGAACTTGGATTTTGATGTCCGGATACGCTGGCCGGGTAAAACCCAGCAAGGCCGATTTGAGTTGTTCAGCATTCACGTTTCTCAATAAGCCTCAAAAGTCGAGGT
>DATFRK010000073.1:0-8548 GCA_035263325.1 Pyrinomonadaceae bacterium
GGTGTCAGTAGATTGTAGATAGGACCTGAAGAATCCACCAACGGCAAAGACCGTGTCAAAAATCAGATACCACCGGCTTCAGCCGCGTGGTTCTTCAGTTTCAACCTAGTCGCAGTCGTTGCCCGAACGGCGAGAGATACCACCGACTTCAGTCGCGTGGAGTCTCAATTTCTGCCATTTTTTCCCGTCCAGAAGGCCGAAACTGAAACTCCACGCGACTGAAGTCGGTGGTATCTGCAATTGTATTTGCGCACCTGACTAGGTTGAAATTGAAGGACCACCCGGCTGAAGCCGGTGGTATCTGAGTTTTCACATAGTTGCATCCATCGACTCGTGATCGTAATCTGGCGCCATCCTCTACCAGTTCATTCACGTCGATAGTCAGGCAGTCCGGCGCGCTTGGCAGTGGATGCTTTACTAATCAAACTTGAGGAGTGTTGGATGAGAAGAGCAGCAACTTACACGATCGCTGTATTGTGTGGCGCGGCGTTAGCAATGAGCATCGCCCGACTAACGGGCGCGCAATCCAGTGCGCCACCAGCCACAGCTACACCACAAGCAACGCCTGCACCAACGCCACCGATGCCGCCTGGGCCAAACCCCAATTCTCAATATCGGCTTGGTCCTGACTCATTACCCCAGGAAGGCGTGCCCAAAGGCGAGATCCGTGGACCATTTACGTTACCCAGTACCGCGTATCCGGGCACGCAGCATACTTACTGGGTATACGTGCCGGCACAATACGATCCCGCAGTGCCAGCTGCTTTGATGGTGTACCAGGATGGTCAAGCGTTCAAGAATGAAGCGGGAGACATTCGCGCCCAGAACGTGATGGACAACTTGATCTACCGGCGCGAGATTCCGGTGATGATTGGAGTTTTCATCAACCCCGGACGTACTCCGGAACAACCCGAACCGAATGCGCAAGAGTGGGGCGATCGCACCACGAACCGGCCTACTGAATACAACACGCTCGATGATAAGTATGCGCGAGTCATTACTGAAGAACTACTGCCTGCTTTGAACAAGGACTACAACATTTCCAAAGATCCAGAGATGCACGGTATTGGCGGTTCCAGCTCCGGCGCTATTGCCGCTTTCACGGTGGCCTGGCAACGGCCCAATCAATTTCGCAAGGTGTTGAGCAACGTCGGTAGCTTTGTGAATTTGCGCGGCGGTGATGCGTATCCTGATCTGGTGCTTAGCAGTGACCACAAGCCGATTCGAATCTTCTTATGTGATGGACGGAATGACAATCGAGGCTTTCGCGACGGCAAGTACGATCAGCGGCGCGACTGGTTCTATCAAAATGTCCGTTTCATGAAAGCGCTAGCGCAGAAGGGCTACGATGTAAATTACACCTGGGGCATGAACCTGCACGGGCAGAAGTTTGGCGGCGCGATCATGCCGGAGATGATGCGTTGGCTGTGGCGCGATGGACCAGTCTCTACCGACCCCGATGACATGGTCGAACGCGCCTTCCGCACACCCGTTGCGAAAAAGTAGGATCCACCGATTACACAGATTACGCAGAAACTGTTTAAGAGCAGGGGATCTAAGATTTCGAATCTCACAGCTGAATGGTTCGGAATCGGTGTAATCTGCGTAATCTGTGGATAGAGTTGCGTAATCTGTGGATAAAATCGGTACAAGCCCAGCACGATTTCGCAACAACCACTCAAAGTAACTTTAACAATTGCGGGAGTTCGAGCGTGTAGGCTCGGGAATGTCGTTTGCCAACAACAACTGGCGACGAGATTCCTATGGGACAGAAGACTCGAATCGGCTACCTGCTAAAGCCTCACTCCTGGGCTTTAACCCTTGCCTTCCTGGCAGTAATCGGTGAATCCGTCACCGACCTGCTGGAGCCGTGGCCCTTGAAGGTGGTGTTTGACAATGTACTGGGCTCAAAGCGCTTGCCTGACTGGCTAGCACCAACGGTCCATGCCGTCGCCGGTCGTGACAGATTATCAATCCTGGCATTCGCCGCCTTGAGCGTCGTCGTCATTGCCGTTGTCGGAGCCATCAGTTCTTACTTCGAGAAATACCTTACTACCTCGGTGGCCCAATGGGTGTCGCACGACCTGCGGCGGACTCTCTATCATCACATCCAACGCCTCTCGCTTTCCTATCACGACAACAAGAGAACGGGAGATTTGATCAGTCGTATCACCAGCGACATCGATACCGTTCAGGATTTTATTTCCCAGGTGCTGTTGGGTTTCCTGGTTAATGTCTTGACGCTCGTTGGCATGCTGGCAGTGATGTTTTACCTCAACTGGCGCTTCACCTTGATCGCTCTTTCAGTCGCGCCGGTGTTGTTCATCGTGGTCTACAGTTTTACCTGGCGGATCAAGCAAGCTTCGCGCGACGTGCGCAAGAAAGAGGGCGAGATTGCCTCAATTGCCAGCGAGGTGCTTTCCTCGATCCGCGTGGTCCAGGCGTTTACTCGTGAGGATTACGAACAGCAACGTTTTGAGCGACAGAGCCTGGAAACAGTTGAGAGCGCACTTAACGCGCGTAGTTTGAAAGCCAAGCTCACGCCTATCGTCGAAGTAATCGTTGCCGCGGGCACGTGCCTGGTCCTCTGGTACGGCGTCAGGCTGGTGATTGCAGCTGAAATCACTCCCGGCGCGCTGCTGGTCTTTCTGCTTTATCTGGGCAAGATGTACAAACCAATGCGCGACCTCTCCAAGATGACTGATACCATTTCGAAGACGGCGGTCGGTTACGAACGCATTCGGGAAGTGATTGATACCGATCGGGAAGTGCGTAACTTGCCCGGCGCGCGGCCGGCGCCAAACTTCAAAGGGAAGATTGAATTTGACCACGTATCATTTGGGTACCCGGACCGGCAATTGACTCTCGAGGACGTGAGCCTCGTGCTGGAGCCAGGACAGGTCGGCGCTATCGTAGGACCAACGGGGGCCGGCAAGACAACGATCGTTAGCCTGCTGGCGCGCTTCTATGAGCCAACCAAAGGTGAGATCAAAATCGACGGGGTCGATATACACCGATACAAACTGAAATCACTACGACGCCAGATCAGTTTTGTTCTGCAAGACAGTCTCTTGTTCCGCGCGCCCGTCTGGCAGAACATAGGTTACGGCAGACCGGAAGCATCGCGCCGGGAAATCATCGAAGCCGCGAAACTCGCTAACGCCGACGAATTTATTGTCGATTTGCCGGAGGGCTACGACACCATGGTAGGGGAACGCGGTGTCACTCTTTCAGGCGGTCAGCGACAGCGCATAGCTATCGCGCGAGCTATTGTGCGCAACAGCCCTATCCTGATTCTCGATGAACCAACTTCCGGTCTCGACGCTGCTTCTGAAGAATTGGTACTGGAGGGATTACAACGACTGATGGCGGGTAAGACCTCAATTGTGATTGCGCATCACTTAGCTACCGTTCAACGTGCCGACGTGATTTTTGTACTTGAGAGCGGACGCATAGTGCAACAAGGGACACATGAAGAATTGCTGCAAAGCGGTGGTCTGTATGCGGAACTCTACCAGACGCAGTTTGATCCACAGATTACGCAGATTCCGCAGACGGTTAACGACGCGCGAAACACCCGCCTAAACGCAACAGCGGAGCCCTTGGTCTCCCAGCGAACCGAAGGCGAAATCACTCAACTCCGCTGACTAACAAACTCTGCGTAATCTGCGTAATCTGTGGATGTACTTACCGATCCGCCAGCCTCGCAATCAACCAAACGAGTTGCCCGGGCACGATTGGCTTGGGAATGTGCATCTGAAAACCGGCAGCGAGCGCTTGCTTTCGATCTTCATCGCGAGCATACGCTGTCAAAGCTGCCGCCGGTGTGTCGCCGCCTTTTTCCCGTGGCAGCTTGCGCACTCGACCAATAAAGCTGTAGCCGTCTTCATCAGGCATGGCGATGTCACTTAGCAAGACATCGGGTCGCCACTCGACCAGCTTTGAAAAAGCTTCGCCTGCCGACCTACAGGATTTGACCTCGGCGCCGGTTCGCGAAATAACAGTACTAATGATCTGACGTGCCTCAGCGTCATCATCAACCAACAAGACGCGAAGTCCATCAAGAGACTGATTGGCACTATAGATTTCGTTGGGGTTGCTCAGCACTAGCTGATCCGCAGGCACGGCCAGCAACGGAAACGTCACCGAAAAGGTGGCCCCTTTACCCACTCCTTCGCTTTCTGCCGCTACTGTACCGCCATGAAGCTCGGCCAGATGCCGAACGATGGCCAGTCCCAAACCCAGGCCACCAAAACCACGTGTAGTAGAGCTATCAGCTTGCCGAAAGCGGTCGAAGACGCGCGGCAAGAACTCCGGATCAATTCCCTGGCCCGTGTCACGCACCGTTAACTTAGCATTGGATCCGTCTTGTTCTACGCGAACGTCGATCTTGCCATCGCGCGGGGTGAACTTCACAGCGTTCGACAGCAGGTTCCAAATGATTTGCTGTAACCGGGCTGAATCCGCCGAGATAGCCCCCAGTCCCGGTCGAGACCGGTAGCACAACTTAATACCTTTTGCGTCAGCCGCTGGTTGCACCACGTTAATCGCCGCTCGGGTTACCGATGAGATGTCTAACGGTCGAACGTCGAGGTTGAGTTTCCCGGAAACGATACGCGACACGTCGAGCAGATCATCGATGAGTTGCGCCTGCACTCGAGCGTTGCGATCGATGGCATCGAGACCCTGGCTGAGAACTACCTCATCACGCCAACCGTCACGTAAGACGCTGGACCACCCTAGCAGGGAAGTCAAAGGGGTGCGCAACTCATGAGAAAGAGTCGCTAAAAACTCGTCCTTGATTCGATTGGCCGCCTCCGCATCCGCGCGCGCGCGTTCGGCCCTCACCAGCAGCTGACCGCGAGCTTCTTCGGAGCGTTGCAGGTCACCGATGTAGCGCGAGAGTTCTTCGACGTGAAGCCGCGCGGCCTCCGTCTGAGCCACCGACGCTTCAATGTTCTTGAGATAGGTCTGATAAGTGAAGCAGATGATCAAAATGATCGGCACCGTCGCCACCACGGCATAAAAGCCATAAGTCTTGATTAGGATGGCGATAATGCCGGCGGCGGAAGCACCGGCTAAATACGTGACCGAGGTCCAGAGGTAGTAAGTCCTCCAGGTATTCCAGGTGGACTCGTTAATCTTGTAGGACTTCTCGATCGCGATCAACCATGTGTTGGCCATGTACTGCACGAGGGCGATGAGAGAGACGGCTGCAAAGAAGTTGGCGGTAAAGCCGTTCTCAATAATTTTGACCGGGGATCCCATTGTCCAGGTGACTATGGTCGCGGTAATGAAGGTGGAAGTAGCAAGAATCGCCGAGTTGAAAAGAATCGTTCTCGGCCGCTTGCTGATCTTTAAGGTAGCGCAAATACCCTCCAAGGCTGACACCAGGACCGCCGCCGCGCCGCCGTACAAGAGCAGCGTCAGGAAAACAAAGGTGTCTGCGACGGTGATTCGACCACTGACCTTGGGAATCTTGATGGCAATGAGCGAGCTGGCACCGACCATCAAACAGAGGAAGAAGAAGCGGGCGTCAAGTCCGTGGATGGGCAGTTGGTACAGTGAAAAAAGGACGATCACTGCTCCGGCAGTGACCAATGACCACATATAAACCTGCCCGAAGTGCTGCCGATTAACATCAATTTCTGCGGCGCTCATTGTTTTCTCTTTGGAATTGTCCTGCCAAAACGGTCCGGTTCCGGAGGAGGAAACCGCGACAACGCATGAGAAAGTATGCGCACGGCGTGGGAGAAGTTCGGCCGCCAAAGCCGATAACCGATGGTAGGGAGTGCGGCTGCTAACCCAGGTCAATAGTCCAAACAGTCACTACCATCATCCGATGCACTCGCCATTTTCGCACTATCGTCGCCATTAAGCATTGCTGATTGAGCCACTGGAATAAGGTCGCCAGTGATCACACCGTCGCCGGTAATCACTCCGTCTCCGGTGATCACTCCGTCTCCAGTAATTACACCATCACTGAGAAAACTACCTTCCGCCAGCAGATCCTGAAACAGCAAGCTTGTCGCGAGGAAGGAAGCCCCGTCTCCTGTGATTACGCCATAACTGGTGAGAATCTGGTCACCAGTAATAACGCCGTCAGAGAAGTACGAGGGATCGAGCAGTAAAATCCCATCTCCAGTAATGACGCCGCTTCCCAGCAACGTCCCGGGAGAATAAACCAGCTGATACCTCGTGATTAGATCAGTCCCGGTAACATAGGTGTGATTTAGGATGACGCCGCGAGACCAGGTGAAAGTCTTGTCTCCTATCGTATTTTGCGCAGCCGGTGGGTCGGCAGTCAGCAAAGGCGAGCCAACGGTGACGGAGCCACTTACATCGCTTCGCACCAAACGGGCCAATTGAACAGCGCCGACGACGTTTATTTGACCGGCTCCCTGTTCGAGCATGTTGAAGCCCGCCAGTGGTTGCGCCGTGTACATCAACAGGACCTTGACGAGATTTGGCGTCAGGTTTGGATTCGCCTCCAACATCAACGCCGCTGTCCCCGCAGCGATAGGCGTCGCCATTGAAGAACCACTCAAGTACATCATCTTGCGACTGGCGTTTTGACTGACACCCGCATCCAGTGAAGGCGTTTGCGTAACCAGGTAGTTATCGACAGCTTCTGCATCTACCAGCTTATTTCCCGGGGCCACGATGTCTGGCTTGATGAGGTTATCGTAGTGTTTAGTGCCGTCGTCGTCTGTACTGAAACTTCTGGTCGGTCCACGGGAACTAAAGGTGGCGACTCCATCATCGTCCCTCGCATCCGTGCCAAATGTATTCGTCGCGCCCACGGTAATGGCAGAGGGCTCATTACCCGGCGAATGGATGTGACCGTAAGTCTTGTTTCCTTCGCTATCTTTGCCGTTGTTGCCGGCAGCGGCAAAAACAACAATGCCCTGATCAACTAATACGCGAACTGCCCGACAAATAGGATCGTTGCGATAAGAGTCGATTGCCGCCATCCCCAGGCTAAGGTTGACTACACGGATGTTGTACTGGTCGTGATTTGAAGCGATC
The DNA here is from genome assembly GCA_035263325.1 of Pyrinomonadaceae bacterium. GTDB lineage: Bacteria > Acidobacteriota > Blastocatellia > Pyrinomonadales > Pyrinomonadaceae > PSRF01. Next base: position 7,030 of record DATFRK010000073.1, read on the forward strand.
CAGTCCAGCGCTTGTAATACAGCCTTGGTTGAGCCGATGCCTTCCGAGTTGAGTACGCGAAGGTTGATCAGGTTAGCGTTGGGAGCAATGCCGATGTATTTCGAATTGGCAACGCGACCGTTACCAGCCGCGAGCGAGGCAACGTGAGTGCCATGTCCATAAGGATCATCGGTGCGGCCCTCGCCGGTAAAGTCAGTGCTGTAAACAACCCGAAGGTTATTGACCTTGTTCACAAAGGACTTGTGCCCGGTATCAATGCCTGAGTCGACGATGGCGATTCCAATCCCACTTCCGTCTACGCCATCACTCCCGTTTCCGTTTCCAGCTCGCACCTGGTCAGCACCGGTCGTGGCCGAAACATGACCCATAGGTCTGACTTCCCTGTCGAGGGACACGAAAGCAACGTCGCTTCGGTTCGAAAAATTTAATGCCGCTTCAACCGGTAACGAAACAATTCGAATCGGAAAATTGCTGAGACGCCTGACGTTGTTGCCGCCAGCACCTTCGAGCGCGGTGTCGAATGACTGATCTGAGGCGCCGGTCGACTCGATTATGACGTCAACGACGTCTGAGCCTTGACCGCCTGCAACCTTCTCGAGGATACCCTTCGAGAGTTTGTGTTTTTGGTGCCCGTCGTCGCTGGAAGATTGCGCGTGCGTCCGCCGCTCGGGAAGGAACAGTGATAAAAGCAGGAGTGAAGCTATACCACTCCAAAGTATCGGGTAAAAAAAACGCCTCATCTGGTACTCCGGGAATTTGCCCAGGGGAAGCATCTATCCGCTTCCGGGCAATAGCGTTCTAAAATGCGTGGCTTAAGGACTCTAGAGACAGTTCCACGCAAGTTCGGGGAGTTCAACATCGGGGAGCGAGAGTCTAACAGACGAGTATAAAATGTTTCAACGAGCCACTTATTGAAAAATCATGTCGGAGTTTGCCTCTCCAATAGTGGATTGAGCTTGGCCGTTGGCCGTACCCTTTGACTACGTTTAGATCCAACTTGCGTATTTTCTTACAGATAGCTAGTGTGCAGCCGTTATTCCCACAGAACTTGACCACAAGCGGCCGACGCAGAAATGTGACAATTGCTCACTGTCGCAAAATTTTTCTGCCCAAATAACCATTTCAACGAGCGTTAGCTTTGCCGGGTCAAGTAAGGAGGCTTTGCGTAGGTACAATGGAAGTTACGGTCTGTGAAACCCGTGGATAGGAGACAAGAATGAAGCACGCATGTGGCGTATTGCTACTACTCTGCTTGGCCATTAACCTCAACGCTCAGGAGAAGCGAATGAAGATCTATATCTCAGCAGACATGGAAGGAGTTGTGGGCGTGGTCACTGGCGACCAGTTGGTCCCGCAAGGATTTGAGTATCAGCGCTTCCGCGAGTTCATGACGCAAGAGGTTAACGCTGCGATCGAAGGTGCGCGCGCGGCCGGCGCCACGGATATCGTCGTGAGCGACTCACACGGGAATGGCGAGAACTTACTGATCGAAAAGTTGCCGCGTGATGTTCTCCTGGTG
>DATFRK010000074.1:0-3516 GCA_035263325.1 Pyrinomonadaceae bacterium
GCCGGAACGGCCAAGCTCGTTATACTCTTCGCGCATCCCCTTCCCTCAAATCTAAATTTCTGGAACCAAACTGCCGATGAGTGAATGGTGGGACAACCAAATTCGCCGCGCAAACCTCCTGGCCGAGCAGACCAACGGGTCCGCCGAGTTGTTAACCTTCTACGCGCATTTGCTACGAGCCCAAAGGGACATCTACCTCTTCCTGCGGACGCGCCAGAACTGGCTGCCGTCAGGAGATCTCCAGGGAGATCTACCGGTGCTCATTGAACCCTGGTCCGAATTCTTGAAGGTAGTCCAATCACGTGGACCGGCGTTGCTCGCCGCCAAGGCCGGCGATCTATTGACCGTGAGTGGGACGGCGATCGAGGAAATTTTGCTGGACCATTGGCGCAAGCCATCCGCAATAGACTTCTTTCCCAAGGCATACTTGCAGCCGTACGCTCGCTGGCTGGCCGAAACTGGTACTCCCCCGATCAGCCGTGAACATGAACAGAATGAACGTCACTGTCCTTTCTGTGGGGGAAATCCCCAGGTTAGCTTTCTGCAAAACAAAGAGACTACGGCAGAAAGCGGAAATCGGGACTTGATTTGCGCAACTTGCCTGTCGTCCTGGAGTTTTCGCCGGGTGGTCTGTGCCAACTGCGGTGAAGAGCGACCGGAACAGCTTGCTTACTTTCAGTCGCCGGAGTTTGACCACGTCAGAATCGAAGCGTGTGATAGTTGTAAACACTACCTCAAAGGCGTGGATCTCACTCGTTTAGGGCTTGCGGCTCCGCTGGTTGATGAGATTGCGGCAGCACCGTTGGACCTTTGGGCTAAGGACCATGGTTACACAAAAATAGAACTAAACCTGGTCGGCATCTGATCCTCAACCGCCCGATCAGATCATCGTGAAGGAAACGTCAAGATGTCGCCAATGTAATTCCATAGGATTGTTAGATGCTACGTTAGCCTACAAGAATTTTTACTACCCTCGACTTCCCTCTGTTAGGAGGCACCGTACCCTACGGACGCCTCCGCTGGAATTGTTCGCAAACAAGGAGTGGCTCTGCCATGGACGTGTCGAGACGCACCTTCATCAAGACGACCCTGATAGGAGGCGCTGGAGTCAGTGTCTTTGGTTTCAGCCTGGCCCCGGTCTATGCGCAAACTCAGGGACTGAAAATCGCCCGGACGACCGAAACGCGCAGCACCTGCCCTTACTGTTCAGTGAGCTGTGGCGTAATCATTCATACGATCGGTGACAAGGCTAAGAACGTCACACCCCAGGTGGTACATGTGGAGGGTGATCCGGATCATCCGATCAATCGGGGAACCCTTTGTCCGAAGGGCGCGTCGCTCGAGCAGGACATTGTCAACGAACGTCGCCTGCTAAAACCGCAAGTGAGGCGGCCCGGTTCGGATCACTGGGACGATATTTCCTGGGACGACGCGATCAACGAGATTGCGCGCTGGACCAAGAAAACTCGCGATGAGTCGTTTATTGAGAAGGACAAGAACGGCTACACCGTAAATCGGCTCGAAACCCTTGGTTGGATTGGCGGTTGCACCGACACAAATGAACTGAACTTTCTTGCGGTCAAGGCGATGCGCAGCCTGGGGGTCTGCTATTTCGAAACGCAGGCCCGGGTTTGACACGGTCCGACGGTCTCCAGTTTGGGGCCCACCTTCGGACGCGGCGCAATGACCAACGGCTGGGTCGACATCAAGAACACCGACATGATGTTGATCATGGGTGGCAATCCGGCTGAGAACCACCCGTGTGGCTTTAAGTGGCCGGTGGATGCCAAACTCCACCGCAACGCCAAGATGATCGTGGTCGATCCGCGATTCACCCGCACTGCTTCGCAAGCCGATCTCTTCCTGCAAATAAGGGCCGGCTCAGACATCGCCTTTCTGGGTGGTCTGGTCAATTACGCCATTCAAAATGGACGCATCGCCAAAGACTACCTCACCAACTATACAAACGCGGCTTTCATTGTTAAGGATGGATTCAAACTGCCGGAAGATGGATTGTTCTCCGGCTTCGACGCGGCAGCGGGAACCTACAACAAGGCAACCTGGAATTACGAAGCAGGCGGTAACGTAGCCGGCGCAAGCGGAGCGGGCGCCTCTTCAAGTTCGTCGCCAACAACCGCGCCAACGACAGCCCAGGGGACGAAATCGGAAAGCGCGGGTGCCGGTGGCGGACATCAAGCCGCTGGACCAGTCGGAGCCGCGGCCACTGGCGGTCAGCAGCCACCGCCAACGTTGCCTGCTAACGTTGCCTACGATCTTTCACTACAACATCCCCGATCAGTTTTTCAACTTCTGAAGCAACAGTACTCGCGTTACACCCCGGAAATGGTGGAGCGCATTACCGGCATTCCCCGGGACCAATTCCTTAAAGCCGCCGATCTGTTTACCTCAATCCGCAAAGACGGCGATATGAGGAAGGCCGGAACGATCATCTACGCCGTTGGCTGGACCCAACACACATCCGGTACGCAGACCATTCGCACCGCCGCAATCCTCCAATTGCTGCTTGGTAATGTGGGGCGTGCCGGTGGGGGTGTTAATGCCTTGCGCGGACACTCAAACATTCAAGGCGCCACAGACATGGGCGGTGTCTTCGACATCTTTCCTGGTTACTTGAAGGTTCCGCAGCCAACTGATACTGACCTGGCAACATTCCTCAAACGCACCACCCCGACCGTTTCGAAGCCTAGCGATTGGGATTCGTATAACTACTGGTCCAACACGCCAAAGTTCATGGTTTCGTTCTTGAAGTCGATGTACGGCGACTCGGCAAAGAAGGAGAACGATTTCAACTATCACCATCTGCCCAAGATCGACCGCAAGTTTGCCTGGACCGAGATGTGGGACGAGATGTTCAGCGGTAAAGTCAAAGGCCTGTTTGCCTTCGGTATGAACGGCGTCGCCATTGGACCAAACTCCCGCAAGAATATCGAGGCCCTCAAAAAGGCCGACTTTCTGGTCGTCTGCGATCTTTACGCGGAGGAAACTGCTGAATTCTGGAACTCGCCCGGCATCACGAAGGACGAGATGAAGAACATCAAGACGGTTGTCTATCGTCTACCAGGCGCTGGCTTCGCGGAAAAGGACGGGACGTTCGTCAACTCTGCGCGCTGGCTGCAATGGAAGTACATCGCGGTGCCGCCGCCAGGGGAGGCCAAAGTAGATCAGGAAATCCTCGCCCGCATCTTTCTCAAGGTGCGCGAGCTCTATCAGAACGAGGGCGGAAAGTTTCCTGATCCGGTTTTGAATCTGACGTGGGCTTACACCACCCCGCAGAATCCTTCCCTGGCCGAGGTCGCTAAAGAAATAAACGGTAAGGCACTGGCCGACCTCACTGATCCCAATCAGCCCGGCGTCACCATCAAAAGTGGGCAACAACTTCCAGGCTTCGCCTGGCTGAAAGATGACGGCACGACCACCTCCGGCAACTGGCTCTATTGTGGTTCGTGGACGGAGGCTGGGGCACAATCCCAGCGCCGAGGTCAGGAAGACCCGTCA
>DATFRK010000075.1:0-4317 GCA_035263325.1 Pyrinomonadaceae bacterium
GGGAGAAGTACTTTCGCACTCGTCCCCTTTTGCAACAAAGCTTTGACGCTGATTGCTACGGCAAGGCTTCGACGTTAATGAAGAACTTGAAACTTCCTGTCTGCTGAATGCCTACCAGGAATTGCAGGTTAATCGAACCACCGTTGCCGAGGGGTGTGCCCAAGGTTATGGTGCCTGCTGAAAGTGAGCCGTTGAAAGCGGTGCCGTTCGGTGATGATGGTGGTTGTTCGAGGGTCAGGCCCTGGGCCGTCGTCGTACAGGGCGGAGTCGCGGGACTGCCAGTCGCCAGACACGTGCCTGCGTCACCTATCCCGGCCACTACCACGGCCACTGACGTCCGCGCACGCAAATCCGCAAAACCTGACGGCGCCGGGAAGGTAGTCTGGTCGATAATACGGAAACGCAACCTGGTGACGTTACCACCTGTGTTGTTCACAATACGCCGGCGAAACGACAGGGTGCCAAACGTGGAGTTGTTCGGCGGATCGCTGGTGAAGTCACGCACTCGATTCGGCGGGCTGGCGCTGGAAACAGTCGAATCCAATAACAGCACTGAAAAACTTGCATTACGTTGAATCGGACTCGACAGATTCTCTGGTCCAGGTGCTCCTAAACGCTGTCCGGCGCCGGCGCTGGTCCCATTGGTGTCGACAAATATGAAGTTGGTGGCGTTGTTATCTGTGTCCACTGGCAGGCCACCTGCCGGGCATGGTCCAAGTGTGGTGATTGACCCTTGTTTGCCGCAAGTGTCACGGTAGAACGAGTAGTCAATCGAAAATGGAGTAAGGGCGGGATAGCCTGCCCCTTCTTTGTAAAGAGTGTTTGCCTCGGAAGTTGAGCCCACCGCATCCAGCCGGTTGGCTAAAATGTAGCTACCACCGCCGGTGTTGTTGTTGAATAGCGCGATGCCTGCGTTATCGGGAATGTCTGTGGTGTAGGTGGCGTTTCCGGTAGCCGTGGTCCCATTTCCAGCCGGGTACGAACCTATGGAATAAGCGCCGGAGTTAGTGCAAAGGTAGTGGCCGCGATTGGGGATCACGGTGCCATTGGGGATGGAGCAACGAGTTACGCCATCAGAAGCGGCAATTCCGTAGCCGGTACCGCTGGCGGCTGTTACGGTGTGATCTGCGCCACTGGCGTTGTAGATTTCGATGAATTCATCCTGAGCGCCCGCCGGTCCGCGTAGCCGAAACTCACTGATAATCAACTGGCCTGCCGTAGCAGTTTGGGCAGAGGCAGAGAGTTGGCAAAGACCGAACGTGCAAAATAGAGCGGCAGCCATGCCGAAAGACCAACGTGTAAGCTTAAGCATCTTGTTTCTCCTTACAGTAGGTGGTGCAGGGGTTGACAGTCATGCAGGCCTTTAGAAAGGTACCAAAAGGTTTTCCAGTCGGTCAACGATTTTTAACAACCACCAGGGCCACGATGATAGGAAAGTTCACCGTTTATGGCCCACGCATGAACTGTTTACAGTTCTCGCTTGGCCTAATATTCCTTTTGCGGACTTTCATATCGCGGATCTTCTTGCGGGAGCAGCGAGGGCTTGGTGGACCAGCGGTGTGGTCAACTGCCGAGACCGCGACGGCTCGCGTGCGCTGCCCGACCTCACAGGCGGGCTCCCGACAAAGGCTCGCTGTCTAACGTCTTCGGCGTTATGATGAGCGCCAACAAGACTAGCAGAAATGCTTGCGCAAGCAGTCGGACTAAGAATTCGAGAGCAGACGGACGGGTTATGAACTCGCAACAACACGTCTACGAATTTGGACCATTTCGGGTTGATGCGCTGAAACGAGTGCTGTGGCGAGATGGAGAGCCCGTTCAGCTTACCTCCAAGAGTCTGGATACATTGCTCATCCTGGTGTCACAGCCAGGCGAGATCGTTACGAAAGATGATCTGATGAAGGCAGTGTGGCCCGACACTGTCGTGGAGGAAAACAATCTCACGCAACAGATCTCGATGTTGCGCAAAGCGCTCGGCGAAAAAGTCGGTGAACATCGTTACCTGGTGACTGTGCCGGGTCGTGGTTATTGCTTCGTTGCGGAGGTGAGAGTTACCGACAATTGCGATCTAACGCTGGTTCCTGACAGTCGCGAGGTGAATCTCGTTTCCGGCAAGCGGGACCTGAACCTGGTCGTCGAGCAACATCTCAGTTCACACATCACTATCGACGTTGACAAGAGGCAAGAACAGCCCGCGGCGCTGATACATTTTCCGCGACGTGTTTTTAGATCGCGTGTGGTCGTGTCAGCTTCTTTAGGCTTATCGCTGCTCGTTTTGCTGGCGTATGGAATCACCTGGCGTCGGGCGCGACAAGCAGAAAGTCGTAGTGGCCCAAGATCCATAGCCGTACTGCCTTTCAAACCAATTAATAGCGATCCAGCCAATGTTTACCTGAGCACCGGGATGGCCGACGCTTTGATCACCCGGCTTAGTAACTTGCGTCAGATCTCGGTGCGGCCGACCAGTACGATATTCAAATACGCGGACCAACAACCCAATGCGCAAATGATTGGGCGCGAGCTGGCAGTCGACTCGGTGCTGGAAGGAACTGTGCAAAAGCTTGATCAGCGCGTTCGGGTATCGGTGCAGCTCGTCGAAGTACGCAGTGGCACTCCCATCTGGGCGCAGACATTCGATCAGGAGATGAACGATATCTTCTCCTTGCAAGACGCGATCTCTGAACAGGTGGCCCAGTCGATGACGGTCCAGCTTAACGGGGCAGATCGCGAACATATCAGAAAGCGTTCGACAGAAAACCTGGCAGCATATCAGGCCTACCTCGCCGGCCGATATTTTTGGAATCAACGGAACGAAGAAGGTTTGACCAAGAGCCTGACGCACTTTCAATCGGCAATTACCCTCGATGCAAATTATGCGGAGGCCTATACCGGTTTAGCAGATGCTTACACGGTTGCCGTTGCCTATCACTGTCCGATGGATCCGGCTGAGGCGATGCAAAAGGCTCGCGCCGCTGCCGTCAAGGCGATCTCCATCAACGACCAGCTAGCGGAAGCTCATGCCTCATTGGCCATGATCAAAACCAGGTCTGATCATGATTTTGCTGGAGCGGAAACAGAATACCGGCGGGCGATTGAGTTGAATCCTGACTACGCGACCGCACATCACTGGTATTCGGAATTTCTGGCGATGTCGGGTCGTGAGAGTGAGGCACTGACGGAAATTCAGGCAGCAAATGTGCTCGACCCATTGTCACCGGTGATTGGTACCACTTTGGCCGAACGACTTTTTTATGCTCGCCGCTACGACGAAGCAATTGCCCAGTTGCGGAAGACGCTGGACGTCTCTCCCGAGTTTCGCTCAGCCCATTTTGTAATGGGACTGGCGCTGGAGCAGAAGGGAATGCTTGACGAAGCGATTACGGAGTTACAGAAGTCCCGGGTGTCTACAACGAACGACGCGTTTGTGGATGCGTCGTTGGGACATAGTTACGCTTTGGCTGGTCGCGTAGCAGAGGCGCGCAGAATTCTGCATCAACTTTTGGCGCTCAAGGATTCGGAGCCGTTTGAGATTGCCATGTTGTACCAGGGATTGGGCCAGAAGCAGCAAGCGCTGGATTGGATCGAGCGGATAGAGAGTCGAGAAGGGGAGTTGAGCATGATGCTGCGTCTCGATCCGCGCTTTGACAGTGTGCGTTCGGAACCCCGATTTCAGAAGGTGTTGACCAAACACAACTCCAGTGTGTGAAAGGTGAATGAACCAATACTCAGTGTCCTCGTCTGCTATTCGACGAGTGAAAGCGAGAGCGGTCGCTCGCGCTCGCCTGCAGACGAGGACAGCTGAGGTTCGTTATTGCCTGGCGGCTTAGAGTGTCGCGCAGCTCAGCGTCCTTACCGATTGCTCTAGATCTTCGAGTTCATGAGCCAGGCTTTGCGCTTTCGTCAGCCAGTACCGACTGATTTAGCGAACCCGCCGGCGACGCGCCCTGTTCCTTAATTTCGCGACTCAGGTACCTGGCCATCACACTGTGTTTCCTGCCGTAGCCGAAGTAGATCGCAAAACCGATCACCAACCAGACAGCCAGCCGCAACCAGTTCTCCGCCGGCAACGAGAACATCAACAACACACAGGTAAGAATGCCGAGGATTGGAATCAGCGGGACCAGCGGCGCCCGAAAAGGCCGCTGCGCCTCAGGGTGAGTGCGGCGCATGATCAAAACCGCGGCACAGACAATTACGAACGCCAGCAAAGTGCCGATGTTTACCAGATCGGCAAGAATTCTCAGTGGCAGTAGCGACGAGAGTAGCGCCACAAAAATTCCGGTGAGAATGGTCGACTTCCACGGAGTGCGAAACTTC
>DATFRK010000076.1:0-3191 GCA_035263325.1 Pyrinomonadaceae bacterium
CGCCTTCGATGAAATCAATCGAGTGATACCGGGTTTCAACGGCGGTTGGACTCAGATAATTGGTCCGGTCAATCGTATCGATCAGTTTAAGTCGATTGAAAGCACTTACGGGGCAGGGAATTTACAACAGCTTCGTTGGCCACCGAGTAACATTGCGTCAACACCCCAGGAAGCGCTCTCGCGGCTCTTTATGTTACCGGGCGCGCAATACGTCGATCCGGAGTTTAGTTGGAAGTATGCGTTGGCACCCTCAACGATTGGGTTTGTGAACGGTCGAGGACTAGGTCCTCAGTTTGAGGGGGACCTCCTGGTTGGTGCATCGCGTACCACTTTGCTTAACGGTTTTCTCTTCCGTTTCAAATTCAACAGCGACCGGCAACACTTCGCCTTCACCGATCCCCGTTTGGCGGATCGAGTGGCCGACAATGTTGATAAGTTTGACCAGACTGAGAGTGAGAGCCTGGTCATCGGTAAGGACTTCGGGGTTACGACGGACATCACTACCGCACCAAACGGAAACGTGTTCGTTGTCTCGTTGTCGAATGGAGCGGTCTACGAGATCAAGTCGAAACCAAGCAGGCTGTTCGTGGCGACCTTGACCGGAGCGCAGGAGACGCCAGCGACAAACTCGACTGCGACAGGTACGGCGACGTTGCTGCTGAGTCCCGACGAGAAGACAGCGCGTGTCTCGCTCAATTTCAGTGGTTTAACGAGTGCGCAAACAGCTGCCCATATCCATGGAGCGGGAGCAGTGGGTGTGCCAGCTCCGGTGTTGTTCCCCTTACCGAGCGGACAGGTCAGCGATTTTGAAATTGCCTTGTCTCCGGGTCAGGCTACAGATCTGAAAAACGGTCTGTGGTATGTCAACGTGCACACCACTAATTTCATGAATGGCGAAATCCGGGGCCAGTTTGGCACTCCACCGACTGCCAACAGCACGCAGTTAAGCGCCACGAAAACCGTGGTGAACGAAGGTCAGGGCTCGGCAAAGATCGCCATCACCCGCTTTGGTGATACATCTGCGGGAGCTGCAGTGAGTTACGCCACGAGTGATGCGGCGGGAGTGGTTAATTGCGGAGTGATTAACGGACTGGCTTCGTTGCGCTGTGACTATTCAACCACGCTCGGGACGCTCAATTTCGCACCTGGCGAGACAACGAAGGAGATCTCGATTCCTATTATTGATGACGTCTACGCGGAAGGTAACGAGACTTTCACTATTACGTTGAATGGCGCCAGCGGTACCGTGCTGGGCTCACCGGCGAGTGCGACTGTGACCATTATCGATAACGACACAGTCAATGGTTTGAGCAATCCTATCTTTACGACGCCCTTCTTTGTGCGGCAACACTATCTCGACTTTTTGTCGCGCGAACCGGAGGTGGGGGAACCGTGGAGTGCCGTGCTGAACAATTGCTCGGATGTGAATAACAATCCCGCCTGTGATCGGCTAACTGTATCGGCGGCGTTCTTTGGATCGCAGGAGTTTCAGTTGAAGGGCTACTTTGTTTATCGTTTCTACAAGTTAGCGTTCAATCGTCTGCCCGGATACCAGGAGATCATTCCCGACATGAGTAGTGTGACGGGGCAAACACCGGCAGAAGTCTTTCAACGGAAGGCGGCATTTACGAACGCTTTCGTGCAACGACCGGAGTTCACCAGCACTTACGGAGCATTGAGCAACGCGCAATACGTGGCGGCGCTGATGGCCAGCTACAACCTGACGCAGATCACCACGCCTGATCCAGCGGCGCCGGACGGTGCTAATAAGGTGACACTGGCAACTGCGGATCTAGTTACCGGTTTGAACAACACGACGCTGACGCGCGCCCAGGTGTTGCGTGCTATCTCGGATTCGGATCAAGTACTGAACGCTGAGTTTAACAAGGCATTTGTGGCGATGCAGTATTACGGTTACCTGCGGCGCACGCCGGAGGACGCCGGGTACAATGCCTGGTTGATCTATCTGAATACACATCCGGGCGACTTCCGCACGATGGTGAATGGCTTCATGAACTCGCAGGAGTACCGCCTGCGCTTTGGCCCAGCACAGTAAACTGGTCCATCGTCGAAGCTGAGCTGCTGGGGTAGTCCGATTGTTGAGAAGGCTCGACCTATCTACTACCGACCCTCGGAGCCTCCGACCTACTACGACCCGCGGTTGCTTTGAAATTTTGTGTTTCGCCGGCTGACGAATCTGCTAGAATGTTTCCCTCACCAGTCCTCATCAAGAGAACCCCGAACATCCTCCGTTAGGTTTTGCCCCGAAATTGGAAATTAGGATCGTGGGAAAATTATTGCGGCTAAGTTGTTGAGTTAGAGTTTATTCCCGTCAACGTGAAATTACTTGGATTAGGTGCGGCGGTCCAGTAAGCCCCCCTCTGCTGCTTTTTAGACTAGTTAGCGATTGCGGCGTCGCTCTCCCTGAGAGCCCGGCCCCAGCCGATAGGCTCATGAAACGTCTATTCGTCATTGTTGGACTCCTCCTGGTATGCGCTGCCGCTCTGCCCTCGAGCCGTAACAAGCCATCACTGGTCAAGCCCTGTCTCGCCGCCAACACGCTCGCTAATAGCTCGACCTTACTAGCTTCCAGCCAGAGTTACGTTGGGAATTCAGATCCAGGCCTGTTGATCACCGCGGTGCGGCTCGGGGACGTCAGGCAAACCTGGCAACCATTCTTTCCTGGTAATGGCTATGGCGGGTTCGGGTTCTGGTCGTTGGGTGATAGCTCGCCGCCAACCAGGATCAAAGCACTGTGCCGGAGAAAGAATGCAGGGAATTTCCGTGTTCACAACCTCTACATCATTGACGACATTGATCCGTGCGGGAATATTCAGGCTTCAGTGAATGTCGATTTGTCGGTGGGCAACGAAGGTGATTGGATTTGCGCAAACTTGCCCACCCCCTGGACAGCTCCGCGCACCGGTACGCCGTACAACATCCTTTCCAGTGAAGACAACAGTGGTGATTCCTGGTATTGGGATAACACCCAGGCGACCCAGATTCATGGCGAATGGATCTATCCCGGTCACATCACCTGGTCCACGTATGCGAATCCGGCGTGTTCTACCTGGGCTGGCAATGCTGACAATGGTGGCGGGGGATACAACTACCTTTATGGTCCAGTGAATTTCATCGTGGTGACTTCAGGCTCACCGACTCCGACACCAACGCCGACGCCAACACCGACG
>DATFRK010000077.1:0-6257 GCA_035263325.1 Pyrinomonadaceae bacterium
CAGAAGACGGCAAAACCGACCCTGACCAGAGAACCAGGGCAGACTGGCTAGTAATGGTCTATTTGGCGGGTGATAACAACCTCGCGGAAGAGTGTGTGTTTGCGCTCACTGAGATGAACCACGTCGGCTCAGTGGCGGGAAAAATGGAAGTCATGGTCCACCTGGATACGTCGGTACACGAAAACACGCTGTTGCGAATCAGCAAAAGCGACAAACCCGGCGAAACCAATAGACGGCTGAACAAGATCCGCATGGAACGACTAAAGCGGAGCCAAAGTAAAGCTGGAACCACCGGAGAAGAGTCAGATGCAGATGATGATGATGATGAGCGCTCCGGAGTTATCTTCAGCTTTGTCGAAAAATGTGTTGCCAAGGTTGAAGCTCAACATCACATGCTGATTCTCTCAGGCCACGGTAACGGAACAGCGGACACGTTTCTTCGTGAGGAGGATCCAGGCGCGGACGCAGGTTTGACTGTGGTCAGCATGGCAAGACAAATCGAAAGGATTAACAAGCAACTACTAAACGAACGGAAGCTAGACATACTTGGTTTAGACAGTTGCTTGATGAGCATGGGCGAGATCGCCTACATGGTGCATAACCATGTGAAAGTAATGATCGGTGCGGAAGGATTTGAACCAAGGGCGGGGTGGCCGTATCGAAGCCTGTTGTCAGCAGTAAAGGAACTTGCACCTGACAAAGATGAAGATGTAAAACTGCTCGGAAAGAGAATTGTCTGCGACTACATTGACTACTACACTGATTATCAGGCCGCCGGCGTTTCTGTAGATCTCGCTGCGTTGGATATGGATCGCAGCGTAATTCAGATGTGGAGCGTCAACAGCCTCGTTGAAGCTCTCGTACCGGCCTTTCGCGCTGATCCGGAAGTTAAGAAGGCTGTCATCCTCGCACATTGGGAGGCTCAACCTTATAAGAACGAACTGTACGTCGATCTCTACGACTTCTGCGAACGACTTCAGTTCTATTGTCCAGCGTCGGCAGAGCGAGTGCACATTGCCTGTCAAAATGTCATGAATGTTATCCGCGGAGCTAAGCTGGAGAAGGAACGCGCCAGTGAAGAAGGTCTCGGGTCAGTCCTGAACGGCGCAAAGAAGCCGGTGGAAGCCGACGAGGATTTTGTCAGCACTATCACCCCAGAACCATTTCGCAAGCGGGTGAACTTTCGCGCGGCCGAAAACTTCGTTTTGAAGTCCTGTTATAGCGGACTAACTGTGCAATATTCGTTCGGTGTATCAATCTATTTTCCCTGGGCCGAAGAGCCCGCCCAGTTGGACTCGTATGGGGAGTTAAACTTCGCTCGAGACTCGCACTGGATCGATTTCCTGAGAGCTTACCTCGATGAAACAAAGCGTGCGCCCAGAGGAAAGGGTGAGCTGTTCGACTTTACAGAAAGGTTTACTCTTGATCAGTTTGACACTTCAGGAACGATGTTTCCCTTCACGGAGCATAAGAGTGGCTCGGCGAATAAGAGTGGCTCCGCGAACAAGAGTGGCTCCGCGAACAAGAGCGGTTCCGCGAACAAGAGTGGTTCAGCAAACAAGGACATTGGTAACGTCATTGGCAGCATGAGAAATCCGCCAACTCAGTTTCGCATCTGCGAATGCGCGCTGGATAAGGACTAGACTGATTCACCTGAGACCGGTCATTGCTCTCCCCACATTGACTGAGTAGATAGGAGTTACCGAACTGGCGTGGTGAAGAACGGTATATCGTTTTTCTTCAGGGTGGTGTTGTGTGTCCTGTTCGTCATTCTTACTCTGCCTATCATCTCCACACGCTGGTCAGAGGCCATTCAAGACTCGAGCTACAACAAGTCGCAAAATGAATTTGTAGCTCGAGCCGCTGAAGGCAGTGGCCTTCCTAAAGTTGGCAACTCAGTTACGCGAGAGCTCCAGCCAAACACAACTGACTGGTACGAAGTGCGACTCAACTCCGGCCAGTATCTCCAACTCGTAATCGAGTCTAAAGGGTTGAATGCGTCTATTAACCTAACTGGATCAGCAAGCCATAACCCACTTCAAGTTCGATGTCGAGACAACGAAACTGTCGCGCTGGCACTTAAGGCAGACAGGTCAGACGTCTATCGTTTGGAGATTATTTCAAACGAGAATCACGATCACGGTAAATACCGGTTAACGTTGGAGGAATTGAGAAATTCGTCCAGTTCTAATGACTACCGCATCTCGGGGGCGAAGCTCTTGACAGAAGGCATTGGTCTCATGAGTGACTGGAAAGAGAGTGGCATTAGAGCGGCTGTTGAAAAGTTCAAAAGTGCAACTTCACTATTCAGGAAGGGGGATGATCCTCGGGCGGTAATCCGAACGCTCATACAAACGGGGGTTGCGCTTGAGTACCTCGGCGAATATTCGAACGCTCTTCCCTTCTATCAGGAGTCTCTAAAACTGGTTGCTCCTCAACGAGAGTCACGCACCGAGTCCGAAATTCGAAACCGGATCGGTTACGCTTATCTCACCCGAGGCGACAACCTCAAGGCCATCGGTTTTTTCACCGCTGCATTAGAGCTGGCTAAGCAGTCTGATGATCCACAAAACAAGGGAGAGAGTCTAAACAACCTGGGTGAGGCGTCGTATGGCCTGGGCAAACTGCAAGAATCGCTGACTTATTACCAACAGGCCCAGCCATTTTTGGAGTTGGCAAATGCTCGCCAGGGACAAGCATTGACGCAACTCAATATCGGTTACACCCAGTCAGATTTGGGGCAAATTAATGAGGCCCTGCATTCATATAACGAGGCTCTTCTCCTTTGGGAGGCTGCCCGAAATGAGCGCGGCAAAAGCATCACTTTAACTGCAATCGGACGCCTGCATTCCCGGATTGGTGAAAGTCAAAAAGCACTCCAGTATTTCGATCAGGCCATGCAGATCATGCAATCGCTCGGGGCCAAAGCTGAACAGGGTAGGATCCTTACAGGGATCGGTTACGTTTACGGAGAGCTAGGCGACAATCAACAAGCAGTCGATTTTTATAATCGCGCTTTCGTCCTTTTCAATTCGGTCGACGACTACAGCGGTGAAGTTGTGTCGATGTACGACGCCGGGCGCGAATATTTCGCGTTAGGTGAATTTGACAAAGCGCTCGATTGTTATCAGCGCGCACATACATTTTCAAAAGCTGCGGCTGACTTGCGTTTGCAATCTTTCGAATTGAGAGAGATTGGAAGGATCTTCAGTGCTCGGGGAAACGATACTGAAGCCCTCGGTCTATTCACCAAGGCTCTATCTTACTGGCGTTCCCAGAATGATTCGAGAGCTTCTGCCGAAACTCTAAATCTCATCGGCGGTGTCTTCGAGCGGCGTGGGCAGTGGCAACAGGCACTCGCCTATTACGGGGACGCTTTGGTCCTGAGTCGCAAGTCAGAATTCAGAACGGGTGAAGTGGCATCGCTCTATAACCTCGCCAGGGGTTACCGCAAAGCTGGAGATCTCGAGCAAGCCCGTCGTCGCATTGAGGAAGGCATTGCGGTAGTTGAAGCCATTCGATCAAAAGTCAGCAGTCAGGACTTGCGTGATTCTTTCTTTGCTGAAGTTCGACAACAATACGATCTCTACATCGATATTCTGATGTCGCTCCATAAACAGCGACCTTCAGTAGGATTTAATTTGACTGCGTTTGAAGTAAGTGAGCGAGCAAGAGCACGGTCGCTAATAGAGCTTCTCGCAGAAGCTCGTGCTGACATCAGGCAAGGTGTCAACACGGCGTTGCTTGATCAAGAACGGTCGCTGCAGAAAGCCTTGGATGACAGCGCCAGTCGTCATTTGCAACTCATGGCAAATGGCAAGAAGGCTGCGGCTGAACAAATCGCCAAAGAGATAGACGACCTTTCTTCCCAGTACGACCGGCTCAAGGCACAGATTCGCAGTGAAAGTCCTGGTTACGCCGCGTTAACCCAACCACAACCAATTCCAGTCAGCCAGTTACAGCAAGCCCTGGATGAGAGCTCAATGATGTTGGAATACGCGCTTGGCGAAGAAAGAAGTTATCTGTGGGCCGTTACTCGTTCTGGGGTGACAAGCTTTGAGTTGCCACCGAAACAAGTGATTGAAGATGCTGTGCGGCGATTTCATGACCTGCTGATCGTCAATCAAGCGAGACCAAATGAGACGTTCGAACAACGAATGCAAAGAATTGCAACAGCAAATCAGACCTTTTCGTTTGAGGCCGACTCGTTAAGCCGAATGCTACTGGCTCCCGTGACTCCGCAGCTAGGCACCAAACGACTGATCATTGTTCCCGATGGCGCCTTGCAGTACATCCCCTTTCAATCGCTTAGCGTGCCGTCAGCTTCGTCGGACGCGAATACTGGGACCCCTTTAATCGTTGAGCATGAAATTGTTAACGAGCCCTCAGCGGCAGCGTTTATGTCGCTTGGAGATCATGCCCTAAGACCCGCGAAAAAAATTCTTGCCATGCTGGCGGATCCGGTATTCGAATCGGACGATCCGCGAATCAAAACACCCGGCTCAAAAACATCTGAGTCTAACAGTACCGTCGTCAAGGAAGCGCTTCGCGATCTTGAGCCTTCGTTTGATGGCAGTCGTGTTCCGCGATTGCTTGCTACAAGAAGAGAAGCTGAAAGCATCATGCACTTGATTCCAACAGGTCTGGCCATGAAAGCCGTTGACTTCGACGCAAGCCGCGCAACAGCAACCAACCCGGAACTCGGGAACTATGCGATCGTCCATTTTGCAACGCACGGACTTACGAATAGTCAACATCCAGAGCTATCAGGAATAGTGCTTTCGTTGTTCAACGAACGGGGTGAACCTCAGGAAGGATTTCTCCGCTTACACGATATCTACAATTTGAAGTTGCCCGTCAGCCTGGTGGTGCTCAGTGCGTGCAATAGCGGGCTTGGCAAGGACGTGAGGGGCGAAGGACTGATTGGACTAACTCGCGGATTCATGTATTCAGGCGCTGCTGGCGTTGTCGCGTCTTTATGGAAAGTGGATGACGATGCAACAGCGGAGTTGATGACGCGGTTTTACCGTGGGCTAATCGAAAATAGACTTACTCCAGCTGCGGCCTTGAGAGAAGCACAACTTTCCATGCGTGAGCAGAAACGTTGGCGTGCACCCTATTACTGGGCTGGATTTGTAATCCAGGGAAAATACAACGAGAGAATTACCTTGCCGGTTAAAACTTCAACCCGCTGGTATCTTTGGGTATTGGGTGGTATTTGCTTACTGTCGAGTCTCTTTTTGGCATACATTCGACTGGTAAAGAAGTCGTGAGTGTTGGTCCATTGTGCGCTTGTCACTGGTTGCTGATTAAAGGCTGTTGCCTCACCAGATCGGTTGGCTCGAAAGGGCTCATGAAGATCGATGCGAGAACCTGACGCTGCTCAAAGTCGACCCGCGTTGGGATGCCCTGCGGAAGGAACCCAGATTCGTCCATCTCATGCGCCGCGTGGGTTTGACTGGTGAGTGAGTAGACCTTGGCCGCTTACCAACTCTCTTGCTTCGAGTGCCGTTAGCGTTTCCATGCTGAACCTGGTTTTGACTGTTATGGTTCTGGTAGACGGGTGGATTGCCAGGCGACTAGTTGGTATCGCCCGCCACGATAGTGATCGACCTCGGTGAACCTGGCGCGAAAGGACAGTCGATCGTTACCGGTTTTGACTTTGAAGTGGCCCTACCGGTAACAACGGCAATCGAGCCATAAACGCGCGCCTTGACGTCCTCTGGTTCAATCGCTTCATAGGTGACCGCATGACTCGCGATCGCCGTGATGAACTCTTGTTTTGTCTCATTCTTCCCAGTGGCGTGTGTGTAACTCAATTCATCGGCTAGAACATCATCCAGAGCAGACTTGTTGCCGGAGATCATCGCTCCACACCTTGCCTTCTGCATATGGAGCACGCGGTCCTCCGGGCTGCTTGTTACTTGTTTCGGTGCTGTCTGGGCGCCTGTTAACGTCGCGAGAAACAGAACGACAGCGACTCTTAGGAAACCGTAGTTCCTCATCTCAGTCATCTCCCCTCTTGAACTTGATATCCCTGGTTAGTGTCAAGAGCAGTTCTCTTCCGTCACTCACAATTAAATGACTGAATTGGCTGTTAAAGAGATACGCACAGCTGAAGGCAAGTTAAATAACTTCAGATACCTAAGTGTAAAGCAGTCATGATGTCAGCGGAAAGCGGGAAGGGTATAGCGACCAATGTTCCGACCGGCGGTAACTCGTGGCTTGTAACGGACTAATTGGTAGCGGGGGGCGGG
>DATFRK010000078.1:0-4630 GCA_035263325.1 Pyrinomonadaceae bacterium
GCACCAGCGTTCGAAAAGACCAGCGACATAACTAATGCAGCGCTTATGGAAGAACTGACTGGTTTCCGGGCGCACCTTATTGATAAACCAGTAGTAGTACTTCATCCATGGTTGGCGGTGACGCAGGATCCAGTTGTAGAGACGAACGAGCTTATCGGCCAGGTGATGCGATTCCTCAACTGCGCGCACCACGCGAATGGCGTACGACTCGCCTTCCAGAAAGTTTTGCACGCCGGCCACAATCGCAGCGGCCGCTGAGCGATGGCCACCGCCAGTGTCAGACGAGATGATTAAGATCTTGGGAACTCGCGGCGAAGGTAGTTCAACCAAAGGGCCGCCGTTCACTCTCTTTTCCTGGTACCGTTTGTTCACAGCTGGTTGTCCTTGAGACTAGAATCCCTGCACTGTAACGCCTTGCGGTTCACCCTGCGTACCATCTACATCCTTGCGCGCCTTCTTCATCTCTCTTTCGAGTTTCTTAATTTGAATCAGGTGCTTGGGATTGAATGGTAACGACGGGTAGTAGCTGTTTGATTCGTGAGTACAGAAACAGCCATCCGCCGCTTTTTTGCGTCGCTCTTTCATGGCTGGGGACAACCAGAGTTTCTGAAAATTCCAGTCAAAGTCGCGCAGATTGCCAATTGGCGCGAGGTTTTCGCACGACGACACTGTGCCCTCATCGTAAATCACCCCACCGGCCGTACCCGCGTAACACTTCATCTGGGCTACTTGCGTCTCCTGCGTTCTGGCGATCAGCCCGTGCATGTAGATATCGATGGCGGCTTTGAAGAAGCCCGCTTTGCCGCCGTAGTTGTTCTTCAACGCGGCGTGGCGTGAATCGTCGTCGATCATCTGGGCCAACTTCGCATAACGGGAATGATCGATCTCCAACTCCTTCGGATCGGCTGACGGTGGGCGGATGTAGTTAAAGTTCACCTTGTCGGGTTTGAGGTCGTACTTGAGAAAGTCGTACCACTCGAAGATCGTGTCCTGGTTCGAGTTCATGAAGCAGGTGCAGGTCTGGACGTCTAGACGCGGGTATTCTTTCTTGATTGACTGCAGTTGCCGCGCGGTATCTATAGCGATGTCCCAGGAACCAGGTTTCTGACGAATCTTTTCGTGCTC
This sequence comes from Pyrinomonadaceae bacterium, assembly GCA_035263325.1. Lineage (GTDB taxonomy): Bacteria > Acidobacteriota > Blastocatellia > Pyrinomonadales > Pyrinomonadaceae > PSRF01. The sequence goes on from DATFRK010000078.1 coordinate 1,126, forward strand.
GTTTTTCAAGCCATCAATACCGAGCGCGACAGTGACGTTAAGATTGGGACACTCCTGCAGCACCCTGGTGACGTCGGGAAAGATTCGTTTCTGAATCTGCCCGTTCGACATGATGTAGATCGATTCGAGTTTGTTGTTCTGGTAGAAGGCCCGGGCTATTTCCGGCAGGTCTTTGCGCGTGAATGGTTCGCCACCCGCGAGTATCAGCACGCCCAGATTGCCACCCAGGGTCGCGGAGATCTTTTCGATCTCGTGCGTCTTCATCTGGAGCTTCTTGCGCGGCCGATCGTCGAGTTCATCGGTGAAGAAGCAGTGCGTACAACGCATGTCGCAGACTGATGTTACCAGTATGTTCAATAGGATAGGCGAGAAGGGCTGGCCAATTGCCAGTTTTGCGTAACGCCTCAACAGCTCTTTGGTCGTGAAATCCATTTAAACCTCAACTTACTCTCAAAACGCTTGCCCATCGTAAGACAAGCAAGATCTTACAGATAAGCTATTTTACGAACCGCTGTCAACGGACGTTCAGACGTAGAGAACCCCTTGGAGTGCGGTGACTGGAATTGGAGCGCAGGCGGGCCGCCTGTTCCCATTCCAGTCCCCGCACGCCAAAGGGTTCTTTATCGGCGTTCAAGCGCTACCTGGCGTTTGGCTTCGCCCGCAATAGTCTCTTCCGACTCAAAACGAGGCGCCTCGGTGACTATTACGTCCAGAACGCGAAATGCACCTCCCGAAGGAACGGAAAACCCTATGTCGAGGTAGCCTGTGTCACTCTCGACCACATCAGAGACAACTTCACTGATTCGTTCCGGCTCAATGCTACCCGTCGACTTCGGCCCGCGTTCGGCGTCACCAATGGACCAGTTGACCAGACCGCGAACCACGCTGACGCGCGCATAAAACAGGTAACGTCCGTGTGGCCTGGCTTGAATTCGCTGCCAGAGCTTGCCCCCCGCAAGCGCCGCCATAGCTTGTCCACCTGAAACTGTCATTATCTCGACTGGCCCAACCACCGACCATTCATCTGCCAGGTCATTGGAAGTTTGCGTCGAGCGAAACGATGGATTCCGAGCCAAATTCAAACCGTTGAACAGGCCCAGTTGTTCTGCTCGTTGATGAATATATGCGCACCCCTCGACCATGCCACTGGATGAGCGAACGCGCATGCCGCTCCGTACTTCGCGCCGGTCCCGGATGAAAAGATCGTTGCCAAACAGCTGGGCGTATATTCCAGGCGCAATCTGGCCGCGGCGTTCGAGCACCACGTTGCCGTCGGTATCCAACCGCTGAATATCAAGCTTTTGGTTAGTGTGTACCCAGTTAGCGTCGCTCATGCTCAAAGGCTCGAGTCGCTTGTCGGCGTAGTAGAGCACCTGGCCGCCGGGTTTGTACTCGTAACTGATCTGACGGAAGTAGAGTCGAGGATCGATATAGTTGGCCCGTAACTTCGCTTCGGTCGCTTTCGTGTGCGGGGCAAACCGAAGGAGCTCGCCTTCCATCAACGCTTCGTGCAGCGCCAGCGCACTCGCGGGCTTACCTGCTATTTGCCAGTAGCAATTGAAAGTGGGGTCTTCGTAGATCCAGCCGCCCATCTCCGGGAGCCAGACTTCCGCTGCCGCGTGAGTGTCAGCACCATAGAGGCCGTTTTGTACTAGCACACCCAAACCAACCGGTCGGGCGATCAGTCCCTCAGCCTCGCACAAAGCGGCGTAAATATCTGCCAGGTTGCCACACAACACAGGTTGGCCTTGACGCATTTGTTCATAGGCTTGCCTGGGAACTCTTGAGCTCAACCCCGGTAGCGCGATGCGTTGGGCCGTCGCTGATAACCATTGCCGTATCTTGTTAGCCTTGTCCCAATTGGAGTCGGAACTCGAGACGACACCCTTAAGTTCCTTGCGAAAGAATTCGCTGTCTTCCAGACTTAAACGTGGTCTGGGAGCAATACGCCGCTCGATTTGCGGAACTCCCGAAATGAAATCACCATTTCGTTCAACCTCGAGCCGAGCGTACTGTTCGTTTTGGGCCAGGTTGGTAATCGTAACGACAGTCTGCCCTTGTGGTAGCACGATATGAAAATCGGCAATCTGCGCTTTCACCTCCTCGACAACCGGAGCGCGACGCCAGTAACGCGAGGCAGCAAAGCCTCCGGCAAACGACGCCATGACGCAAACGCAAATCGCGACGACTGATCTATTACTTTTGCGAAGGGTGCTTGCGGTGGTGGGAACAAGTTGCAGCGATGATGTCGAGGGTAGACCCCGACGGGCGATCGATTTGTCCGACGTGAGGAGACCCATCAGTGATACTCCGTCGAGAACGATCTAAATTGAATTTGCGTGCGCTGCATCGCTGGGGAGTTGCCATGATTGTTAACACAAAAACGCCCCAGTGTTCTGTAAAGACTTGGTCAATTCTGTGTAAAGTTTTGTCAATCCAAACCGAAGAATTTCGGAGGCTTTTTTGCTGAGGAACGACTACGTGGACCAGTAGTAGACGCAGTTTGCGACTTTTTAAGAGGCGAGCGAACGCTCGCCACGGGTCTGAATGCCGAGCGCGCGCATGCGCCGGTAGAGATGGCTGCGATCAACTCCCATCATCTCGGCCGCGCGCGATACATTTCCCTCCGCTTCTTCAAGTTTACGGAGAATAAATTCGCGATGATAGGCATCGGTGGCCTCCTTGAATGACGGAAATCTGAATGATGCGGCTGGCGGTTCTTCCTTGCTGTGCGGAGGAAGGTCGGAAGCTGCTACCTTAACACCCGGATGCATGATGACAACTCGTTCAATGGTGTTCTTCAGTTCGCGTACGTTACCGGGCCAGGAGTAACTCTGCAGTTCTGTCACCGCCTCCGGCAGAAAATCTTTGGGCAGCTTCCCGTACGACCTGGAATAGGTGTGATTAAAGTGGTCCACCAGCTGCGGTACGTCTTCCAATCTGTCTCGCAAGGGCGGTAACTCAAAAGGGATCACGTTGAGCCGGTAAAAAAGATCGGCGCGAAAGTTTCCTAACTCAATTTCCAGATCCAGTCGCTTATTCGTTGCCGCTATTATTCGCACATCGACATTGATGGAGGTGCCACTACCTACGGGTTCAAATCTTTGCTCTTCCAATACTCGCAATACCTTCGCCTGGACCCTGGGACTCATGTCGCCGACTTCATCGAGAAAAATAGTGGCGGCATCGGCGAGCTCAAACTTGCCTTTCTTAGCCGAGGTCGCCCCGGTGAACGCGCCCTTCACATGTCCAAAAAGTTCCGACTCGATTAATTCCTCGGGAATCGCTGCAGAGTTGACTTCTATAAAAGGCGCAGCGGCGCGGCGAGATTCAGCATGAATGGCGCGAGCAACGAGTTCTTTGCCGGTACCTGATTCGCCATAGATCAAGACTCGTCCATCGGTGGGAGCCACTACCGAGATCTGCTTGCGCAAGGCGCGCATGGCTACTGACTCGCCCACCATCGTGTACTCCTTGGCGAGGGCGGCAGCCATCCCAGCGTTGA
>DATFRK010000079.1:0-8144 GCA_035263325.1 Pyrinomonadaceae bacterium
CCAAGTTGGGAGGCTTGACCACGTTTGAGGCGCTCGCCTGCCGCGTACCCATCATCGCCGACGTCATTACGGACCCGATGCCTCAGGAAGCGGGTGCCGCCAGACTAATCGCAAAGCGTGGTGCCGGAGTGTTGCTGAAGCGTGCGGTTGACGTGGTTCCAGTGGTCCGCCGCATGGTGGAAGACGACACTCACTACTCGCGTATGCGCGCCGCCACCATCGGCATCGCTCGGCCTAATGCTACGCGACAAATCGTCGAAGAGATTGCGGCTCTGATTCCCGCGCCCGCTCCCGGTACCGAATCGTCCACCCTCCACGAAGCAATTTCCGCTTGATACCCCATTCGGGAACTGTCTGTAACCCCTTTGTCCCTCCGGAACCTCCAAAACGGCTTACAAAGCAACTGCACACGCGCTAAACAGGTACTATGGACTGCTCAATTCCTCACCGTTTGATAGATTCCCCTGTTTGACTGTGGGCGGTTTTCACGGTTTAATGCCCCCGCTTATAAAAACCAATCCCTGGTAGATAGCCCGCCATTCGGAAACAGACCGCTTGGTCTCGCATCGGGCAAAAACGTCCACCCTACTAGCGGGTTCTTAGGAGAAACATAGCTAAGTGAGTCTGTTGCTTGAAGGAAAGCGCGCATTCGTGACCGGAGGAACGCGCGGTATTGGTGCGGCAATTTGTGAGGTGTTTGCTCGCGAAGGCGCCGACGTGGCGTTCAACTACAACAGCCGTGATGACCTGGCGGCGGAAGTGCAGCAAAAGATTGAAGCTCACGGCCGGCGCGCGCACCCGGCGAAAGTTTCAGTCACCGACCGTCTGGGTCTCAAGCGATTGACGCGGGAACTCGTGGAAAACTGGGGTGGCATGGACATCCTGGTGAATAACGCCGCCATCATCCGCGGCGACAATTTTGCCACCACCACCGACCGCGCCTGGGACGAAGTTATTCATACCAACGTAGATAGTCTCTTCGCGGTGACAAAACCCATCTACAAGCAGATGATCCGCCAGCGGAAGGGGAGTATCCTCAATATCACTTCCATCGGCGCCATGCGCGCTCTGCCCACTTCGGTTCACTACGCCACGTCAAAAGCAGCGATGATCGGCTTCACCAAGTGCCTATCGCGTGAGGCCGGGACCTTTGGTGTCCAGGTTAACGCTATTGCAGCCGGAATCTTCGACACAGACTTGGCCCAGGCACTTCCGGAACGTCACGTACAGATGCACAACTTCTGGGCCTCCTCCGGTCGTCTGGGGCGGCCTGATGAACTCGCGGAATTCGCTGCGTTCATGGTCAGTGACCGCAACACCTTCATGAGTGGCGAAGTGGTGATCCTCGACGGCGGCGCGATCACCTAGGACATTGCCGATTGGCGATTGCCGATTGATGATTGATGATTGATCCGAATCTTTGCTCAACTCTCAAAAATGCGCAGTTAGGAAGAGAGGCAGCCTAACACTCAACTCCCACTAATTGCGCAGTCAGGAAGGGGGCAAGCGGTCGGTTCACACGCCTTACCATTCGGTCTCTAGCGCGCCCCCCCGCTGCTTCTCTGAAGTACGACAACCTCGACGAGTCACAGAAACTTGTCATAAAGCAAATCGATCCTTGGATTGAATCTAAAACTGAGGACCTCTGTGGAAGCAGCGGGGGCGCGCTAGAGACCCGAATGGTAAGGTGTGTGAACCGACCGCTTGCCACCCTTCCTAACTGCGCAATGTTGCTTAGGTCAGTCCGTTGCGTTCTTTTTATCTTCTAGTTCCTTCAGGCGGCGTTCAAGGTCCCTGACGGTGCGGGCCATCTCGCCGAGGCGACGGAAGGCGGCAGTAGATCGAAGCCAGTCGCGGTTATCAAAGGCGGGAATACCGGAGATCATTTTGCCGGCAGGAATGTCGTGACTCGTGGCACTCTTTGCGGTTAGCACTACGTCATCACCAATCGTCAGATGTCCCGCCACCCCAGCCTGACCAGCGAGCACCACGCGATTGCCAATGTGTGAACTGCCTGCCAGTCCCACCTGCGCACACAACAGAGAATCTTCCCCGACGGTGCAGGAGTGACCAATCTGGACCAGGTTATCTATTTTTGAGCCACGCCCAATGCGACTTTCGCCAACCGAAGCGCGATCGATGGTAGTGCCGGCGCCTATTTCCACCTCGTCCTCAATCACTACTCTCCCAGCCTGAGGAATCTTGAGCCAACGCCGTTCTTCGTCCTTCGCGTAACCGAAGCCATCGCAACCGATGACCGCGTTGTTATAGATAATGACACGTTCGCCGATGATCGTTCTTTCGCGGATCGCCACGCCCGAATGGATCACAGTGTGCTGACCGACCTTGACGTCGTCATAGATGGTCACGTTGGGGTGAATCCAGACGCCTGAGGCAATCTGCGTATTCCGGCCGATGACCGCACATGGACCAATCCTGACGCCCGCGGCGATCTTTGCGCTCGGGTCGATCACGGCTGCAGGATCGATGAATGGTTCAAGTTGTGGTTCAGGATAGAAAAGACGCAGCGCACGAGTGTAGGCAAGGTAGGGATCTTTGGCGCGTAGAACTGCGATGGCTCGATCTATCGTTACGTCCGCCGCCAGATAAATTGCTGATGCCTTAGTGGTGTTGATGCGGGGTGTGTAACGGGGATTAGCGAGAAAAGTGACGTCCCCTTGGTTTGCGTCATCAAGTCCAGCGGCGCTAATAATCTCCAAATCACCTGAGCCCTCAACGGTCGCGCCAGTAAGACTTGCAAGTTCAGAAAGTTTCATGGCTTTGTTCCGGAGTCTGACCTCTCTCTGCATAAACCTGAGCGTACTGAGCGTCTTAGAAACTGATCTCTGCGCAATTCCAGCGTGCTCTGCGTCTGCGGTTGAGTGGATGTAACAGCGGTCACCGCGGCGACGCAGAGGACACTGTGGTTAGCGCGGAGAGTCCTTGCGCACTGTATTGCTCGAGCGGTTGGAGTTTAGCGTATCGAATCACGGTTACATAACCGATACCGGGTCAATCTCCAGGTTGATCGAACGAAGATTGACCCCGCGAGCGGTCATCGCCTTTAACGCCCGGTCAGCCACGGCGCGAAGCTGGCGGCGACTCTTCGATTTGATGAGCAATTGAAAGCGGTGTTCACCCTTTAGTCGAGCAAGTGGAGCTGGTGCTGGTCCAAGAATACGACAACCGCGTTCCTGGTTGGCAAGATCGAGTTCCTTCCTTAAATCGAGAGCGTCTGACCGCACGCGATTGAGATCAGGACCATGGACCAGCAGCGTCGCCAGGGCCACAAAGGGCGGGTAGAGATGGTTCTGCCGGTAACGAATCTCTTCATTATAAAAGCCTTCGTAATCCTGGGCACACGAGTGTCGCAAAGCGTAGTGATAAGGATGATAGGTTTGAATCAGAACTCTCCCCGGTCGATCGCCACGGCCCGCACGCCCCGCAACCTGGGTCAGCAATTGAAACGTTCGCTCCGCGGCCCGGAAATCTGCTAGAGCCAGGCCAGCATCAACCGACACAACCCCGACCAGCGTCACATTGGGGAAGTCGTGACCTTTGGCCAGCATCTGTGTCCCCACGAGCAGATCGAGCCGCCCTTCGCTGAAATCCAGCAGCGACTTTTCAAAACGCTGGCGCCGTTGGGTGGTGTCGCGATCAATACGCGCGATGCGCAAGCCGGGAAAGAAGTTCTGCAAGATCTCCTCAAGCTGTTCAGTACCTTCGCCAACATAATGGATGAAGTTCTTGCCACAGGCCGGACAAACTGAGGGCGCCGGCTGGCGATGATTGCAGTAGTGACAAATAAGCACTCGTTCACTGCGATGATAGGTAAGCGTGACGTCGCAGTTCGGACACTGAATCGTTTCTCCACACGAACGACAAAGTACAAAACTGGAGTAGCCTCGACGATTCAGCAGGATGATCGATTGCTCTCCCTTTTCCTGAGTTTCACGAATGGCCTCCACGAGTTCGTCAGAAAAGACGTGGGCCTTTCCTTTCCTGGCGAAGACCTGGCGCATGTCGATGATGCTCGCAGTGGCCATCGGCCTGGCGCCGATTCGTTCCGGTAATTGCAGGTAACCGTATTTGCCGTTGCGAGTGTTGTAAAAAGATTCCAGCGAAGGGGTAGCGGACCCCAGCACCACCGTGGCTGATTCCTTCTGCGCTCGCACAATCGCGGTGTCGCGGCCGTTGTAATAGGGCGAATCCTGTTGCCGGTAGGTGGCTTCGTGCTCTTCGTCAACCACGATGAGGCCGAGGTTTTTGACCGGGGCAAAGACGGCGGAGCGAGTACCAATCACGACGCGAGCGGCGCCGTTTTTTACCCTGGTCCATTCGTCGAAACGTTCGCCACGTTGGAGTGATGAATGGAAGATCGCCACTTCATCCCCAAAGTGAGCTCGCAGCCGGCGCGAGAAAACAGGAGTCAGTGCTATCTCCGGCACCAGCATCATCGCGGAACGACCTTGATCAAGGGCGGTGCGCATCGCGCGAATGTAGACCTCGGTCTTACCGCTACCGGTGACACCGTGGAGCAAGAAAGCCGCATAGGTCTTGCGCGCTATCTGCTCGTTGATTTTCGCTAACACTGCGGCCTGGGCCGGCGTTAAGACATAGTCTTCAGGGGCTGAGAGTTTTGCCTCTGCTAGCGGATCGCGTCTTATAGTGCCGGCAAACGTTTCCAGTAAGCCTCGCTTCTCCAGCGCCGTGATAGTTGAGGCCCCTACAGCGGCGAGTTTTAGTAGGTCTTGCAGGTAGACGGGCGCGCCGTTTTGCAGCACGGTCAAAACTCTGCGTTGACCCTCACTCAAGCGCAGCGCCTCAACCTCGGTTGTGACAAGCCGCACATAACGACGCTGTTTCGCTTTGACGAACGAAGTGCTCTGATTTTGGCTGCGCTCAATTAGACCAGACTGTTCCAGATCGCGAAGTGCCTTAGCTACCTGGGACGCCGGAGCCTGGATCGTGAGTGCGTCGCGTTTGAGTTGGTCACGAGCGCCGATTTCGGAAAGGAGACGATGTTTGAGAGACGACTCGTCAGTATCGCGCCGAAGTTGCTCTCTGCCGGCTCCCGTAATTGCCAGGTGTTCATCGATTGCGGGGGTGATTCCCGGCGGCAAAGTAGCCTTTATTACTTCACCTATCGGCGACGCGTAATAATCCGATACCCAGCGACTAAGCTGGAGGATTTCCGGAGCGCAGACTGCCACTGAGTCAACCAGGCTCTGCGCGTCCTTAAGGTTCGTTTCACTTACTTCTGGTCCAAGATGATCTTGCAGCGCAACGATATACCCTGTGACTGTGGTCCGTCCGAGGGGTACGACGATGCGCGCGCCGACAGTGGCCGCGGAACGCAATGCTTCCGGCAGCCGATAGAGAAAGGTCTGCGAGACATGCAATGGAACCGCTACCTCGGCATACCCGGGGAATGAGTTAGTTTCGTTGTTAGGCCGGACTTCTGGCTGGAGCTCCGGCTGGGTGGCGTTCGACACGAGGAGAAGTTAGCGCAATTTCAAAAACGAGGATAGCGATGAACCCCAGTTAAGCTTCACCCTTACGAGCGCTTAGCTGTGTTGTCGAGATAATCGCGCACTTTTTTCAGATCTTCCCACGTTTCACGTTTCTTGGAAGGATCACGTAGCAGGTAAGCGGGATGGAATGTGGGCATCACCTTGATCCCTTTGTAATCCTGAAAATGGCCGCGCAATCTTGTGATTCCGACGCGTGTGCCCAACAAGTTCTGCATCGCAGTGTTGCCCAGGACCACAATGACTTCAGGCTGGCACACGGCAATTTCTCGCAACAGAAACGGTTTGCACATCGATGCTTCTTCGGGGGTTGGCTGTCGATTTCCGGGAGGCCGGCAACGATTGACATTCCCGATCAACACTTCTTCACGCTTCAATCCGATCGCCTCGATGATCTTGGTAAGCAGTTGCCCCGCGCGACCGACAAACGGTTTTGCCTGGGCATCTTCGTCAGCACCGGGAGCTTCGCCTACAAACATCAACCGCGCTTTCTGATTCCCATTCGTATGCACGATGTTGGTGCGCTCCTGGTGTAGCGGACAGCGCGTACAGTCACCGACATCGCGCCAGATCTCCTGGAATGTTTCGGCTGAAGCCGCCAGTCGTTCCGGCTGGGGCGCCAAATCGCCAAATAGACTACTGCCTGTCGGTGGCGACGGTGCCGATTGAGTGACAGTGGGAGCAGTGACAGGTGGCATGGCGGTCGCCGACACACCGCGAGGTTTAGTGGCCGCGGCTGGCGGTGCGGCCACTACCGATGGCCGCTCCGGCGAGTGTTCAGCCGCCCGCACCGATTCAATGCCCAGCACTTCCAGGTGACGGAGACGCTTCTTTGTTTGTGTTACCAGATCCAGCAGTTGGTCGGAAGGTGTTTGAGCAGTCATCAGTTGGTCGTCGTAACTAGGCTGGTTCTCGTAGTTTCACAATCGCGTCGAGAATTCTATTAGCCGCCTCCGATTTTGAGATGGCGGGATACTCTATCGGCTTTCCGTTGCCCCGCGCAATAATCGTTATCGCGTTCGTTCTTGAATCAAAGCCCGAATCACTGCGCGTGACGTCGTTGGCAACGATTGCATCAAGATTCTTATTGACTAGCTTAGCTTCCGCATTTGCCAAAACATTTTCTGTTTCCGCGGCAAAGCCAATCACCAGCAACCCGGGCGTCCGCGACGAAGCCACTTGAGACAGAATATCCGGAGTACGTTCGAGTGTCAGCGTTAATGAGTTTTCAGTCTTCTTGATCTTTTGCGCTACTTTTTGTGTAGGCCGGTAATCTGCTACAGCCGCGGCGCCAATGAAAACCGTTGCCTTACCAGTTTCCGCGGCGACGGCCTGGGCCATTTCTGCAGCGGACAAAGCTTTTATTAACCTCACCTCGTCGGGCGGGTTAACTGTGGTGATGCCGGCAACGACGGTAACTTCGGCACCGCGCTTACTGGCGGCCTCGGCCAGGGCAAAGCCCATTCGTCCCGAGGAGCGATTGGAAATAAACCTGACCGGATCGATCTCTTCGCGGGTGGCCCCAACCGTGATCAGAAACCTTTCCCCTCTCAGATCCTGTTTGGCAGTGGAACGGTTCAATATTTCCAACGCCGCTGCCACAATTTGTTCCGGCTCGCTAAGACGACCTGGGCCAATGGTCCCACAAGCCATCTCTCCGTCGTCAGGTGCGACAATCTCCACCCCATCTCGTCGCAGCGTTTCGAGGTTACGACGCGTGGCTGGATGTTCCCACATCGTGGTGTTCATGGCTGGGGCAACAAGTACCGGAGCGTTGGCTGCCAGGTAGGTTGAGGTCAGAAAGTCGTCAGCTATTCCGTTGGCAAACTTCGCGAGAATGTTGGCGGTAGCAGGCGCGATGATCAGTAAGTCGACTGACTGCGAAAATGTGATGTGGGCAATCGGGTCAGGATTGTCCGGCGCGTAGTCATCCACCACTACATGCGATCCGGAAAGCGCTCGGAAAGTAAGTGGTTGAATGAACTCGCAGGCACGCTCGGTCATTGCCACTCGCACTTCACACCCCGCCTTCTGCAGCCCACGCAGGACTTCGATCGCCTTGTAAGCAGCGATACCACCACTAACGCCCAGGGCGACCCTCTTAGCAGTTTGATTATCCGGAGGCATTTGCGATCCTACTAAAACTACAGATCAATTTAACACTGGTGAAATGGTGGCGCAATTTTGTCAATCGACTCATGGTGCGATTTGTCATAAACTAAGGCAGACCTGAAATTGTTAGCTACACGCAAACAGATGGCAACGTTTCCCACAAGACTGATCGCGGGCTTGTTGCTATCTCTTTTTGCGCTCACCGGCCAGGCGCTCGCCCAAAGAAACAGAGACTCCGAAGATGAGTTTGGTCCGGTGGTCCGAGCCTATCTTGGCTACCTGCGAAACGAACAGGAAGTCGTGGACGACCGTGTGAGTCGCCGGGAGATTAGCCCCGCGTACTATCGGCGAAACTCCAACCGCATCAAGGCGCTGCGGCAAATGGCGCTTAAGTTGGCGCGTAGTTCCCACAACGACTACTTACCTGAGCTAGAGGCGGTCGCCCCCAGCGAACTGGGTCTTCTCTTTGAGCACCCGCCGCAACCGGCAACGCTGCAAGTA
>DATFRK010000080.1:0-2705 GCA_035263325.1 Pyrinomonadaceae bacterium
CAAACTACCCGTCAACAATTGTCACCCGCGGATTATACGTGAAAGTCAGTTGAGAGACATTCTGCCTCACGAGGGATGGCGAGCTTTTGCATCCGCCGAGGCGATCGGTTAGTTTCTTTCGCCGAGGCAGACTAAATGTTAAGAGCAGGAATTGTTGGCTTACCCAATGTGGGCAAGTCGACGCTATTTAATGCGCTGACCGCCCAATCGTCAGCGCTGGCGGCAAATTATCCCTTCGCCACGATCGAACCCAATGTGGGGGTTGTGGCAGTTCCGGACGAGCGACTGGAGCCACTTGCACGCCTGGTAAAAACCGAGGTGATCGTTCCCGCTACAGTTGAATTTCTGGACATCGCCGGGCTGGTACGTGGCGCCTCGAAGGGCGAAGGTTTGGGCAATCAATTCCTCGCCAACATTCGCGAGACCGATACGGTCGTGCAAGTCGTTCGTTGCTTCGAAGATGAGAACGTGATCCATGTCGAGGGAGCAGTGGACCCGCGGCGCGATATCGAGACGATCCAGATCGAACTGGCGCTGGCTGATCTGGCAACCGCAGAACGTCGCCGCGACAAGGCACAAAAGACGGCCAAGGGAGGAGATAAAACGGCGAAGGCTGAATTGGAGGTGCTGGACAAGCTACAGCCAGCCCTGGAAGCAGGACGTTCAGCAAGAACCGTTTTACTGACAAACGAAGAACGAGCGATTGCGCGAAACTTTTTTCTCTTGACGACGAAGCCAACGATCTACGCCGCCAATGTCGACGAGAGCACGTTGGCGAATCAAGGTGAGAGTGATCTCTTGAAAGCAATTCAAGAAGTAGCGGAAGCAGAATCAGCTGAATGCGTGGTTATTTGCGCTCAACTGGAAGCAGAACTCGTGGCCCTGCCTCCAGAGGAACGTCTCGACTACCTCTCCCACCTGGGAGTTTCAACCAGCGGCGTCGATCGCCTGATCAAAGGCGCATATCACTTACTCGGTCTGATGTCATTCTTGACTGCCGGAGAAAAGGAAGTGCGGGCCTGGACCATCCCACAAGGCACGCGGGCGCAGACTGCGGCGGGGACGATTCATACAGATATTGAACGTGGCTTCATCCGCGCCGAAGTGGTTAGTTATGACGACCTGATCGCGGCGGGCTCTTATGCGACAGCGAGAGAAAAAGGACTGCTGCGACTCGAGGGCAAGGAATACATCATGCAGGAAGGCGATGTGGTGCACTTCCGCTTCAATGTATGAGATTGTGAAATGAATTCAGTTCGTAGAACGATCCTTGCGACCATTGCGAACGATATCAATCAGCGCATCTAGCCTTCGGTCCGTGTGAACCTGAGCCTCCGCTAGCTGGGCGAACCTCACTTCATTCCTGGCAAATAACTCGTCATTTCTCATTTGCAGGTTGATGAGCATCGTTATCTTGTCATTTTGCTCACGAAGTTGGGTACGCGCACGCAGGCCCGCTTTAATCATCAACTTCACAATGCGTTCGAGGCGATCAAATCTTTGTTCTGGTGTCATGGTGTCATTCCTAGAAGTGAGGTTAGGAAACGAACTTATATTCTCCCGACAAGACGGGAGAGGTCAAGGCTCACTGCGTGGAAAAAAAGGCGAGTTAAGAGATGTGGACTAGATGAGCGGGCAACCAGAGGATTGTTGGTTGCCCGCGAGAGTATTTTCCGGTCAACGTAGCAGCGCGCGGATACCAACCAAGATCAAATACCCGATGGCCAATACTACCGCCACCTTGATGACCAACACTGCCAATTGAATTAACCAACCAATTATTCCGAGCGTAACACCTGCCACCGCAAACGCTAGCCCTAATACCAGCGGCACCACAACCGCAAAAACAAATACTCCCAGGAGTACCATCCCAACAATTCTCAAAACGTCTTTTGCGTCTTTCATCGTCTGCTCTCTCCGATCCTTTGTCCCCACTGAAGCCTGGGCTTTTCGGCCCGCAGCAGGTATACGAAGTTTTTAGCAAGGTCGTTCCGTGTAAGATTCTGCGCCTAAGACGGGCAAAAAGGAAGCGCTGGGCGAGTCGCTTGTTTAAATCTTTTCGGCGATAATTATACATATTTTTGAAGACCATGGACCGACCAAAAGCAAGAAGTCTCTTTGATGACAACGACGCGGAATCGCCGGCGTCAACTGATGCCCCGTTGGCCGAACGGATGCGGCCTAGATCGCTGTCAGAATTTATTGGCCAGACCCATCTCGTCGGTGAAGGTCGCATTCTGCGTCGACTGTTGGAGAGCGGAGGCATGCTGCCGTCGCTGATCCTGTGGGGCGCTCCCGGCACCGGTAAGACAACGCTGGCCCGGCTGCTGGCTGAGAAAAGTGGACTGCGATTCATCCCCCTCTCTGCCGTGTTCTCCGGGGTTAAGGATCTACGGGAAGCGATTCAGGAAGCACGAACAGAACAACGTTACGGCAATCGGACTGTGCTTTTCATCGACGAGATTCACCGCTTTAATAAGGCACAACAAGATGCGTTATTACATGCCGTCGAAAACGGCACCGTAACGTTGATCGGAGCCACCACTGAGAATCCCTCATTCGAAGTAACCGGGGCACTCCTGTCTCGCTGTCGTGTGCTCGTGCTCAATCAACTTTCCGAAAGTGAAGTCAAGACCATTCTGCAGCGCGCGTTGAGTGATGAAGAGCGTGGTTTGGCCGCCTACCAGGCGCGTGTGAGTGAGGAA
>DATFRK010000081.1:0-7799 GCA_035263325.1 Pyrinomonadaceae bacterium
TACGTTTACTGTCTTAACAAGCAGACGGGCGCGCTGATCTGGAAATTCAAGACGGGATTTGAGGTTGACGGGAGTGCGAGTGTTATTGATGGCCGGGTGTTTTTTGGTGGTGAGGATGGTTTTTATTACTGTCTCAACCTCGCAGATGGCGCGCTTGTTTACAAAACTGAACGACTAGGCTCCATGGAAGGAAGTTCGACCATCGTCGACGGGCAAATTTTCGTTTCTACTGAACAGGGCGAACTCTTCTGTTTGAAATTAGCTGATGGCTCAATTGTCTGGAGGGCGCCAATTGGCGCGGACTCCGATTCGACGCCGGCAATAGCGAACGGCCTCGTTTACACTGCTGCGGAAGATGGCCAGGTCTACTGTTTTCGCCAGGCGAACGGAGAACCAGTCTGGAAGTTTCGGGCCCAGGGTGGTCTGGCGAAGTATCACAAGGAACGGAGCGGGTTTTGGGCGAGTCCGATTGTCGCTGGTGGCCGGGTCTATATCGGATCGAGTAACGGTTTCATGTACTGTTTGAGCGGAGACAAGGGCGAGGTCGTTTGGCAGCATCTGACGCGCGCGCCAATTTGGGGCACCGCACCACTCGTGGATGGTCGCTTGACGTTTGGCGACAAGGCCGGTTGGTTGTACAGACTGTCAGCTGACAATGGCAAGTTGATCGACGAACTGAAAATCGGCGATAACGTTAACTCGACCCCGGCCGTTTTCAAGGGCCGAATCTACATTGGGGCTTTTAATGGGAAGCTATACTGTTTGAAGTAAGTGTTAATTTACCTGGTCGACAATACGATTGATGGACAGGGGGCGAGCCCGCGGGAGTTGCGGGCAGTTTTGGGCCGCCTAATTCCTGGAGTCGAGATCCTTACCGAACCCTACCTTTCGGTTTCCCTCGAAAGAGTACGCAGCCTTCGTCCTTCCCATATCATTCTCAGTGGACAGAGTGACACTTGGGAAAGATATACCCCTGAATCATTGCAGGGTGTCTTCTCCGTTATCAAACAGGCAAGTCAGCCCATCCTGGGCGTTTGCGGCGGCCACCAGCAAATAGCACTGGCCTACGGTGCCGAGGTTGGATTAATGGAGCGACTGCAACCAGGCGAGGGTTATCAAGGAGCAAAACGCGAGCGCGGATTTTTTCCAATCAGCAACACCGGAGAAGGTTTATTCAAAGAGCTACCGGCTGAAGTGACCGTTTGGCATTCTCACTGCGACGAGGTGAAGCAGTTGCCCGATGGCTTCCGCAAAACAGCCTCCAATGAGACTTGCGACATCCAGGCTATGCAGCAAAAAGGACGGAGACTCTACGGCGTCCAGTTTCATCCCGAACTCTTCAATGATGAGCATCCTCAAGGCAGCCAGATCTTGGAGAACTTCTTGCGGCTGTAGGCTTTGTGAGGTCGTTTTAGCACCCAAGATCACGTCGCCAAGCTGACTGACCGGGCAATCAATTTGCCCGCACGGCAAGCATTGTACCGCCCCCTAACCGAAGTTATTTCAAAAGTTAAACAACTGTCCGCTTTTGATTCTCCTTGTGACAATCCTTTCACAACTTTACTCGCTAAAACCCGTGTGCTAGGGTTCCTTCCATGAAAACAGCGAGCGTCATGCTCGCTTTTTCGTTACTAAGGTTGCAGTTTCTCTGACAGTTCTTTCAGCGCACCGCATCAAGGATGCAAGCCCCCAACTCCGGCTGACGTCTACTGACTCCTCGGGCCGGGGGTCGAGTCTTAGGAAAGAACAGACTCGCGCAGGACGCTGAAGGGTAGTAACAAAAACATCGGACAGGAGACCCGAATTGAAAGTCCAATCAATGTTCAGTGGAAGTGCGCTGATCTGTGCGACACTTCTGACCGCTTCTTTGATTCTTTCCGCGAAAACTCTCTCTGCGGAAACCATTCCTCCTCAGGTACAAACCCAGGAACCGAAAGCGGTTCCGGCGTCAATTAGTACCTTAACTCCAAAAGCTGTTCCAACTGCGAATGTACCCCCCGCTGCTCCTCCACTGTTAACGGAGACTCCACCCGAGCCTCCAGGAGAAACGGTAGCTGCACCGGCAGCTCCTTACCTGGCTACTGCGTATAGTTTGAGAGGAAAAACTGCCAGTGGACGCATGGCCAATAGTGGCTTGATAGCAGCTGACCCGCGCGTGTTGCCACTTGGGTCACGCGTAAGGCTCGAGGCTGGTACTTTCAGCGGCGAATACCTGGTAGCCGACACTGGTACCAGGGTGCGTGGAAAGCGAATTGATATTTGGACGCCATCGTCACACCAGGCAATGCACTTTGGTCGCCGGCTGGTAAAGTTGACTGTGCTTAGTTTTGGCGGAAAACGTGCCCCCAAAACGGCGACTGCGGTTGTAGCCGCTAGATAGTTAGCTAGCAAAATTCGCAAGATACTCAAAGGGCAAGAGGCTTAAACCTCTTGCCCTTTTCCGATTGGCGCTGCGGAGGTGTCTCTCCGGCAAAGGGTTTACGTGTTAACATCTTTGGTCTAGACCAAATCCCAACAAGCGGTGTTTCGAGTTTTGTAGATGTCTAGCTCTGAAACTGTAACCAACCTGCATCAGCAAATCCCACTCGCTGAACCTCTCGTCGAAGTGAGAAGGGGCGCAATCACCGAGTCGCGACATCGCGGACACGTCGTGGCCGCCGAGCCGGAGGGAAAGATCAGGGCAGCTAATGGTGCTCCCGAGAATGTGACCTTTTTACGTTCGTCGGCGAAACCATTCCAGGCTTTGCCGCTGGTTATTTCGGGAGCCGCCGATCATTTCGGTTTCACTGATCAGGAGGTCGCCCTAGCTTGCGCGTCGCACAACGGTGAACCTATCCACACACAAATCGTGAGTGCGATGCTGGAGAAGATTGGTCTGACTCCTGAGGCGTTGAAATGCGGTGTGCATGAGCCGTACAGTCCCGCGGCAGCCCAGGAGCTTCGCGCGAACGGAATCCCGGCGAACGCCTTGCATAACAACTGTTCCGGCAAGCATGCCGGCATGTTGGCGCTTGCAAAATTCCTGGGCGCACCAACTGCAACTTATGATGCTCCGGAAAATCCGGTCCAACTCGCAATTGGAAAAATAGTCTCTCAGTTCTGCGATATTCCGGTTGAAGATCTGGCGGTGGGAATCGATGGTTGTGGGGTGCCGGTGTTTGGCATCACCATCAAGGCAATGGCCCTGGGGTACGCAAGATTGGTTGCCCCACCAGCGAATTTTGAAGCAAAAGTTCGGGAAGCGACGGCCCGGTTAGTCAAAGTGATGACCACATATCCGGAGTTAATTGGTGGCACAAGTGATCGGCTTGATACGGAAATTATGAAAGCTGCTCAAGGACGACTCATCTCAAAGGTGGGAGCGGAGGGAGTCTACACGGCGGGGATTTTGCCCTGTGCGGAATGGCCTAAAGGGTTGGGCTTGGCGCTAAAGATTGAAGATGGCGACGACCACCGGGCGCGACCTACGGTCGTAATCGAAGCCTTACGACAACTTGGAGTATTGCGCGACGAGTCTCTTGAAGCAGTTGCTCGTTATGCGTTCTTTCCGGTGAAGAACCGCCGCGGCGAAGTTGTGGGGGAGATCCGCGCTTCGTTCTCGCTGAAGATGGTGCCGTGATGTCAGCTCATCCTCCAGACAATGCGCAAGCTTCCAATGCGCCTCCGTTACAGCGTGATGCGGCGGGTCGTGTCGATGTTGATTCTGTCCCTGACGTTATTGAGTGGTTCCTCAACTACGATGAACGCGTGGCAATCGTTCGCCACCCTTCAGTTGAAGAGGTGTTTCAATGGAAACAAGAACAAAGCCGGGCCGACAAGGAAGAAGTTTTCTTGTTCAGAAGTGCGGAGGACCGGCTCGCCATTGGCATTATCCAAGCCCTTGCTGACAACCCCACAGAATCTGAACTCCATTCATGGATCTGCCAATTGCTGAACGCTTTGGAATCCGCTTCCAAAGCCAACGAAGCAACCGCTGAAAGCTACCGACTGAATCTGCGTGACGGTAGCTCGATCGTCGCAGAAGCAAACAAGATCCCTTTCACCCGCGGACAGAAGGAATTCCTTCTGAACTGTTGGATTGAAACTTTGTGCACGGCAGAAGCCCGCGTGCTGGGTTGGTTGTATAAAGAGTTGTACGGGCGATCTTTCGCACCATAATCAATAGAAAGCTGAAGGTAGCCGGATGACACCCGAGTTGCGCGCCCTGTTTCCCATCGCGGAGCGCGCCATTTATCTGAATCACGCCGCAGTTTCACCACCTCCGATTCCCACAATCAAGGCAATTGAAAGTCAGCTCCATGATGTTTCCGAAAACGGTTCGCTTAACTATCGTAGCTGGATCGCCACCAAAGAACGCGCGCGTCAACTATTGGCCAACCTGCTCGGAGCAAAACCTGAACAAGTCGCCTTCATGCGCAACACTTCCGACGGGCTCTCGACTGTAGCGAATGGCCTGAAATGGAAGCCCGGCGACAACCTGGTAACTTTTCGCCACGAATTTCCTAGCAACATTTATCCCTGGCTCCGATTGCGAGATTCAATAGGTGTTGAGGTGCGAATGTGTGAAGAGCGCAACGGACGAATCGAGCTGGCGGAACTGGCTGATCTGATCGATGAGCGAACACGTTTGGTGGCCATTAGTCACGTGCAGTTTGCTTCCGGTTTTCGCATCAATCTCGAGGCACTGGGGCAAGTCGTGCGACGTTACGATGCGTTGTTGGTGGTAGATACTATTCAGTCGTTGGGGGTTATCCCACTGGCCGGTGATAGTGAATACGTTGATGTGGCCGCCGGCGCTTGCCACAAGTGGCTGCTAACACCGGAAGGCTTGGGTTACCTCTATCTCTCCGATCGGGCTCGCGAGCGAATTCAACCAACCTTGGTGGGCTGGGTGAGTGTTCCGAATCCCGAGGACTATGGGAATTTCGCCCAAGGCTGGAACCGCGACACGCTTGCCTGGGAGACCGGTACGGTTCCGACCTCACTCTTTTATGGACTGGAAGCGAGTTTGCGCCTTTTGTCAGAGGCCGGCACTGCAAGAATTGCGACCTATCTTTTCGAGTTAACCGATTACCTTTGTAATCGTTTGGAGTCGAGTAGGTATGAGGTTGTGAGTTCGCGGGAAACGAGTGAGAAGTCACAGATTGTCTGCCTACGACACCGGGGCCATTTGAGTGCGATGGAGCTCTATGCCCACCTTAGGCAACACAGAATTATTACTGCGCCGCGGGGCGATCGCCTGCGGGTCGCTCCTCACCTCTACAACACCACCTCAGAGATCGATGAATTTATCAGTCGCCTTCCTTAAGATGCCTTAGCATGGCGGTCGATAACCGTGCAGGCATACACGCCTTTTGTATGGAACTGTTACGACTTTAGTGGTTGGAGTCATGCTACCGACTCAATTGCTTAGCAAAAATGCATTGCTAACGAAACACCCTCTTGGCACAACCGTTGCTGACTAGCAAGATAGAACAAGAAGGGTAGATAGGGTAAATCGGGTCAGGCTCAACAACTGCGGTAAGTAGAGGCTTTGGGGGAGGCATCTTCTTACATTTTTTAAAAAGCAGGCGTTTGACTCTTTTTGGGGGAACAGAGTGACGCTTGAAACGCAGTTGAAGAGCAATAATAGCGGTGCTGCTGATTGACGTCTTGAAGGGGCTTGGGGGAGCCCCCCAGGAAAAATCAGCAGCCCGCCAATTTCTGACTCGGTTTTCTTTTGGAAGGCGCGGCCAGCAGCAATGCTTGCCGCGCCATTTTTTGTGAAAAGTGAGTTCTAGTTGCGCTCGCGAATGAGGCGCGCTGGATCGGGCTGAGGGGTCATTTCATCGAGATTCAGTCGCATCATCCCACCCGCATCAGAAAATCCTGCCTCCGTTTGTTGCCGGGAACGGCGTCTGGTGAACAACAACGCGCCAAACAAGCCGCCCAGGCCAAAACAGGTCACCAGTGCTACACCTGATGCCTTCACGACGGCGACAAAAACGCCCAGCGTCGTCTCTACATACCTTCGTTCGGCTTCTTTAAAGAGGTAAGGGTTTTCACCCAGCCACTGCACGACTTGCTCATACTTAACTTTATCGAGTAGTTGTTTGGCCGCCTCGTTTGTTTGCGCGTCGAAAACGAAGACTGAATAGTTGCCGACCCGACGGTACCCTTTGGGAGCCCGCTGACCAGATTGCCACAGCGACTGAATCTTAGCAGTGATTCGCTGGTCGTTTTCGGTTGCAAGTTGGGGTGTGTTGTATTCGACAATCAAAACCTTGCCTGAGTCATAACTTGCCAGTACGGCGTCGGCATCACCGCCCGTTTGCACTTCGCTCAACACTGTTTCGTTGGGCATAAGTGTTTGCAGAGTATTGAAACGAGTCAGAAAGATGGCCGTCTTTTGCGCGGTCTCCGAGTTTGGCAGGTGCTTGATCAAGACTGGAATGTCACCTTCACCCTGATCCAAACTCGCGCTTAATGACTTGGCCAACTCGTTTGCTTCTAAACTGGTCACTGCCGAGCTAAGCGGGGTGATTCTGAGAAAGCACGGGCCTTTTGCCAGCGCGACCTGGGAGCGAACGGAAAACCCCGAGGCAGATGGACCACCTAGAATCTCGAGTCGGGGCTCTTTCTGCCGTTCTACATTAGCGATGATCGAAAGCAGTGAATAAGCCTCGGCGTCCTGGTGAAAGCGCACGATTTCAGCGAGGAACCTGTTGCCCTTCTCGTCAACGTATTCGGCCTGGGTCCCCAAAGATTCATTTTCCGGCACTAGCAGATTTTGTTGTCTTAAGGCGTCCGGTGACGTAGGTAGCTGCACTCGCTTGAAGGTGCCGCTACGTTCAGGCAACAACTGGGAGACCTCCGGACTTGGAGCGTCAGCGAGAGCCAACGGGCTAATTACAACCAGCAGGGCAAAGAGAATTCCGAATTTCGCTAAGCGCACTACAAAAACTCCAGCTACAAGTGTGGGTTTCATTTAGAAACCGGAGACTCTTTGATGTTCCCAAACAGCTTAGAGAATGCCACTTGGGGTCAGATATTTCCGAATTCTACGGCTGACTAAACAACGACAAACGTCGCCTTCCAAAGTTTACTGCCAGTGCCGAAGTTCGCGCAAAAGAAGGTCGGCGTAATGACGAGGAGAGTTGATGTTGTGCAAGACTGTGGTTCCGCCCATTTCGCTGGCGTTGTCTACGATTACGTCGCCAAAGCCGAGCATTCGCTGGGGAATGCTGGCGGAAACAGTCACATCCTGGATCTTATTGAGCGGAATGTTACGGGTGTTACGAGCCATGAAACCGGTGTCGATTTCCAGCTTGGAGTCCGTTAGGGTGTAGCGAATCATGTTTCGCCTGACGTGATAGTAGGCGGGTATCAACAGCAGTGCGAGACCGAGCGGAATGGAAATAGATGCAGGGACACTAATGGAAGCCAACAGGAAGACCAGGGCAATCGCGCCCAGGACCGCAAGCAGGTAGCCGACCTTAATAAAAAGCATCGTGGGCCGGACGTCAAAAATCACGTGCTCTAGATCATCGCCGGCGCCCCTTTCCAAAGCGGCGGATTGAACTCGCGCTATCCGGGTAGATTCCGGATCTGCAGTGGGAGCGCCGCAATTAGAACAGAAGCGAACGCCGGGGGCGACGTAAGCTCCGCAGGTCAAACAGCTCATAAGTTCTTCATTCCTCACATTGAAACTGCGGTTGGGGAGGCCAAAGCTCTTTCGGCGGATCATCATACAGAAACCCCTCCAAATACAAAACGAGGCGGACCATTAAAGGTTCCGCCTCGCGCGCAAGCTTGGAGTG
>DATFRK010000082.1:0-4064 GCA_035263325.1 Pyrinomonadaceae bacterium
AAAGTGCGGCTGATCTAGAAGGATCGCCGCAATTGCAAATCGTAATGTCGTTGTTTGCCCCAAACAGCGTCAGTGCTGAGGCAAGAAGTGCGCGCGAAGTGCGGAGGGTTACTGATCCAAATCCTCAGATTGCACCATTCAACTTGCTGGTGTCGGGGATGTTGCGATGGGCGCTTTCCTCTTACACGCGCAATCCGGTAATTCCTTTGCCACCACCGGTTGAGTATGCACTCTCAACCGATCTTGAGGAGATCGCCGAAGCAGTCAAAGACACCGCAGATTGGCAAAGTATCTTTACTTACGATGCGCTGGCCGCGTTGATGGAGCTGAACTACACGCTACGCATCAGCACGCCACTAACTCCCGAAGGACTGGTCCATCCGCAGCTCGGACCAGTGCCGTTGGGCGCCACGGCGCCGGAGATCCCCGCCACCATCTTTCCTATCATTCCTGACCTGGAAATGGCTGCGGACGATCAGGAACCAATTCAGTTCTGGAATCATGGTTGTATCACTCCGCAATACGAAGATGCGCTCGACGCATATTACAAACAGCTGCAAGTCAACAACGGTGTTGCCGGCCCGGTCGGAAATAGTCGGCCCCCGGAACAAGCGCGCAAGTTCCGTAGCGCACCGGGCCCCGTTGGTTGTCCTGCAGGTTCGGAGTCGCTGAGCACGTATGTCTTTCGCGACTACTTCGCCATGATCACAAAAGGGGCAGTAAGTGGCGCGCGGGATCTGCTCAAGGCCTATCCGTATCACCCCAGCGGCGCAACCGGCGCCAGTGGTCCAGAATCACTTTCGTCGATTGCAGAAAACTTCAGTGGTGTAGAAGTCGAGTACCAGACACGACCAGGTGACACCATTGGCACGGTGGCAGCGCGCTTCGGACTTTCCCCCAACGCGCTACAAATTGCGAATCCCCATGTCGCCGCTTTGAGTCATACCGACAAGTTGGACCACGGAACGACGCTGACCTTTACGACTGGCGTGACCCCGGCCGCAATCGCCGGCGCCAATCCTGACTACCCGTTAAATTTCGTGTCTGGCGATCCGGTGCGGATGACGATCAAAGGCGTGAAGCACCAGGTGAGAACAGCCAGTAGTGGATCGCATAGCGAGTCACTGGGCACGATTAGTAGTAACTATGGCTTGACTGACCCAGGCACAGTTTTTACGTTCCTTGTTTCAACGAATCCGCCTGCCAATCCCAACGCTAACAATCCAGGTATTCTCAAAGCCGGGGCGCAGATGTTGATCCCGGCCCAAACGTTTATTGTTCCGTCGACCCAGAACGACAACATTCAAACGGTGGCGGCGTTCTTCTTCGGACGCAATGTGTCGCCGCCACAGGTCGAACAGGCTTTTTGGTACGGAGACGTAGGTTGGTTCCAACAGTGGATCCTGGCAAACGGTCACATCAACGAGACGACCTGGGACGTACCACTCGTTGAAATCGAGCCGGATGGTGCGCTCAAACTTGTCGGCACGACGAAATATTCGCCGATGGGAAGCGAAGGATCTCTATTAGCTCCCGATACTCCGGAGCTGGTCGCTTCCTATTTTGTGTTAACGGAATTAAACCCCGAGCCATACACAGAAGCGTTCAAGAACTTCACCGCCGGGCTACAGAAAGTGGCGCCCCAGACCTATGCAATTCCTTCGTTCCTCCATACTGTGCAAGCGGGTGACACATTTGCCAGCCTTGCCCTGCTTTTTGGTATCCCGATCGATGAACTGGCCCGGGCCAACGCAGAGATAGAGGGACTACTCGAAACTCTTTCGGTGCTGGCACTACCCACCCTGGACTACCCCATCGCCGAGGGCGACACCCTCGCTTTGATCGCCACCAACCTGGATCTGACCATTGCCGAGCTGGCCGACTCCGTGGAAAGTAATCCCGGAATTCTGCAGCCCTACGTCGAAGACACGAATCCGCTGATTATTCCTGACGTTCCCGGTCGCAACACCAATCAACTCATCTCCGACCTGGTGACCTTTGGTCGCTACAACGACATTTCCGGCATGTTGACCCGTTTTCTGCTGCACGGCATGCGGGTACCGCGTCCGGATGCTGATCCATCACCGGCAGAGTTTCCACCGGACACCAAGTTATGGGGCCTCTATGAAATGTCAGGTCAACAGTTCCCGGTGCCCGAAGGGATAACTGGTCCAACCGGCCTGCCTGTTACTTTTCGCAAGGGCGCTGTTGCAGACTGGATCTGTTTTGAAGAACTCGGCGGGGCCACTGGTTGCGCGAATGAATTGGTGCTTCGGCTGGGTGACGAATTCTTCGAGGATGCGCCGAGCTTAACGCTCTTTCCCGAGATTCTCGTGGGCCCGGGGTCGCTGCCGCTGTATCGCGAGTCGCCACCGCATTACTCGCTACAACAGAGTATTCATTGGCAGTCGTCAACCACCATTCCTTTGCCTGGTCCATCGGGACAAACAGGATTCGGAGGTCCTACCGGACAAGTTGCCGCGCTACCGGGTCAGCCTTCAATTTGGATGTTTCCCCCGACGTTGCTCGAAGTCGCGCAGGGCCTCACCGGGACAACTGCTAGTACCCCACCCTACGAGTTGCTAACTTCAGCAGCCAGTGCCGCTAAGGGAAATACTGACCGGCCGCTGGAACGCTACAGTTGGGCCAGCGCCATTAACATTCGTATCCAACGAACGAACAAGGAACCGGCGGCTCGTTACCTGGTAGTTGGGGCCGATCAAGATGGTCGCAACTCGCTCCTCAAAGCCTGGTCCTACTTACAACAGATTCCGTTTGGCAGCCTCTACTTGTTGTACCCACCGAGCGCCGCCAGCGACAACTCGCAAGGCCTGGCCTCCGACGGTGTTGACCAGGCGCAAACATTTGTGTTGAAAGCCAACCTGACGACCGTCACGC
Source organism: Pyrinomonadaceae bacterium (assembly GCA_035263325.1). GTDB lineage: Bacteria > Acidobacteriota > Blastocatellia > Pyrinomonadales > Pyrinomonadaceae > PSRF01. The sequence goes on from DATFRK010000082.1 coordinate 2,899, forward strand.
AAAGCAATGAATCATTCTTGTTACGAGCTGCAGCACCAGAGCCTAGCGGCACCTACTATTCGACGCTCGCAGCGCTTGAACCATTTCTCCGCTTGCTCTGGGAAGCAAGCGTCACCGGCTCGGGCGGTTTTTATTTGAACTATGTAAACGGTGATGGCGAGGTTGGTTTTCCTGATGAACTTTTCGTCAACGGAGATGTCGCCACTATCACCTTATTACTATTGCTCGAGAGTCAATCTCGAAATGAAGATCCGGATCGGGCACTCTATTCATTCAACAACTGCGCCGTGATTGGCGAAAACGTAGATTCGTCGGAGTCGAGCCTTTACGCCAAACTCGCAACCCCCACGGCGAACGATCTAGTTCGAGTGGCGACAGTCCCTGCCGGTAATGCCGGGTTCTATTTGGCGCGACGTAATCCCGATCCCGGTGGTTCCGACGCAATCGGTCCCACTTCGCCAGACGATCAAACGCGCAGTCTCTATAACCTGGTTGGCTTTCAAGTGTTGGCGAATGGCGACTTTAACGAAAGTAACCAAGGATTACCTGCTGGACCGGTAGAGAATCCAGTGGAGAACATTGTTGGCCCAACTGGATCTGAAGTGTGGTGGTATCAACAGGTGCTGCCCATTTACAAGTTTGGCAAGGTCAATGACACGCCCTCCAGTCCTGCGCTGCCACTTGCGATTGAGAATCCTTACGCCGGCATCACTGGTCCCACAGGCACTCCAGCTTTACGTCCCCTCAGTGTTGCCTCAATCGACCTCACATTCCACGACGTCTATGGCAACCAGACATTGGTGAACGACATTCTGCCGCCAGTCGCGGCACCAGTGGGTTATACCGACGAGATCATTGGTTTGTCGTCGTGGCCCGGGGCGGCGGCCGATTTCTTATTTGAGCCGGGATCTAGCGGTGAAGTGAAACTAGATACGCAGTTGTCGTTGCAAATCAACAAATACTTTCCTGGCAGCGAGTATAGTTTTGCGCAGGCACGAAGTGCCGCTGAGGCCGACCGGGCTCGTTATGCCCAGGCCTTCTACCAGGTGCAACAGCGCGATCTGAATTTCGCGCTCGAGAGCAATCTGGGCCTGGTAGACATTTCGGCGGATGCTTTGAAAGCTCCGTTAATGGCGTTCGTCTCCAAAGCGAATGTCTTCACTGAG
>DATFRK010000083.1:0-5361 GCA_035263325.1 Pyrinomonadaceae bacterium
GCTACAAAGGAGCGGTTCCTATCCGTAAGATGCCACGGCCTCGCGCCGTGGTGGGTCACGCTGGGTGGCTACAAAGGAGCGGTTCCTATCCGTAAGATGCCACGGCCTTGCGCCCTGGTGGGTCACGCTTGGTAGCTACAAAGGAGCGGTTCCCCATCCTTAAGATGCCGCGGCCTTGCGCCGCGGAGACTCACGTTGGCAGCTACAAAGGAGCATGAACCCCTTCGTAGCAGCGAACGTGAAACTCCAATGGCACAAGGCCATGGCATCAGCGCAGGAATTGCGCGATCTTTTGTAGTTGTGAGCGTAATTAACCATGGCGCAAGGCCATGGCATTTCGCAGCCGAATTAGCAGCAGCGCGCTCTGATAAGGTATTGTTACCCGTCATGGCGACCGGAGTTGCGCGAAAATTTCTGATCAGTGGAGAGGTTCAAGGTGTCGGCTATCGCTTCTTCGCTCAACGGGCGGCCGCTCGTCACCAGGTTGTTGGCTACGTGCGAAATTGCCCTGATGGTACCGTCGAAGCTCTGGCGGAAGGACCGGCCAACAGTGTCGAAGCATTCAAACACGATCTGGCCGCCGGACCTCAATGGGCGGTAGTGAACCAGGTCGAAGAAATAAACCTGGAACCAACCGGCACCTACTCGTCCTTCCGCATTGAGAGATAAAAGACTCTGTTCTTTGTACTTTGTACTTAGTTCTTTGTTTTTGGCCACCAGATCTTCGATCAGTCATAGAACCCGGCCCACTAAAACAAAGAACAAAGTACTAAGCACAAAGAACAAATACAAAATAAAAGGATCATCTACTCCAGTCACTCATGGACAACCTAAAATCCCTAATCCGTGAAGTGCCGGATTTCCCCAAACCCGGCATTAATTTTTATGACATCACCACGCTCCTCAAAGACGCGCAGGGCTTTCGCGACACCGTTGATGCCTTAGCGCAACAGTTTGAAGGACAAAAAGTCGATTCCGTAATTGGCATTGAAGCGCGGGGATTTATTTTTGCTCCTGCACTCGCGTATCACCTCGGCGCCGGTTTTGTGCCGGTGCGCAAACCAAAGAAGCTGCCGGCTGAGTGTGCTTCAGTCTCTTATGATCTCGAGTACGGTCAGGACACACTGCAGATCCATCGCGACGCTATCGGCGATGGTCATCGAGTGCTGATCGCTGACGACCTTCTGGCGACTGGTGGCACAGCCAGGGCGGTTGTCGATCTGGTAGAGCAGTTAGGTGGCGTTGTCGTGGGTTTGGTATTTGTAGTGGAGTTGGAATTCCTGCCCGGACGAGAAAAACTGGCGGGGTACGAGGTGAAGTCTCTGATCAAGTATCAGTCCTAGCGGACGGCCTTCGGCCTTTGGTCTTCGGCCTTTGTAGTCTCCAAGCGCACCGGTCGATTGGGGAGATCAAAAGTCAAAACTCAAAAATCAAAAATGCCTGAGCTTTACGATTCAGGCTATCCAGTTTACGATCCACTTCCTGTGCTCCCGTAGCTCAGCTGCATAGAGCGTCCGCCTCCTAAGCGGAAGGTCGCGCGTTGGAATCGCGCCGGGGGCACCATTTTTTTGTGAGGTTCCCTTAGTGAAAACGGTAGTGTGGGCCTCACATCCTTGATGTGATATCTAAATTGGAAGGCGTTTCTCCTCGTGTTTCACTTCAGTGGCTCATGGCGTAAGTGATCACATTCATTCCGAGCTTATAAGCCACCAAGCCGTATTGAGCAGGGTAGCGAGAATCGTTGATCCACTCCCACGCATCACCGAAGTCACAGTTGCGCGTTAGAAAGATCATCAGGCGGCCATTTTTATTTTCGACGCCCATGTAATGCGGTGTGACACCTCCCTTTTCATACGTGACACCGCGCACGAGTGCCGCGATGCCAGGAACTTGGATAACGCCGTCCAGGTCAAAGTAGCTATGGAATATTGGGTGGGTAAGCGGCAAGTCTTTGATCTCATACTCGGGAAAAATTTTCTTGATCTCCTCGCGTGCATGTTGCCACTCAAATTCGCCGTGAAAATCATCAAGCATTAGAAACCCACCTCGCTGGAGATATTCCCGCAGCGCCGCCGCGTCCCGATCGGTAAGTTCCATATGTCCAGGCTCGACGATGTAAGAAAATGGGTAATCAAACAAATGTTCATCCGTGGCCCGCAGCTGTACGGGCTGAGCCGCCAAGTGCAAATTAGATCCTGCCCATTCACGGATCCCCATCATGAAGTTCTCATCGGCGTCTGGGTAATCGACCCGCCATGCTCCGCCGAACCACCTGTTGTACTCGTTAAAAGGGGGGTCTGGAGAATCGTAAATGATCCTCACGAAGGTATATTCACCAGGCCAGTCACCCTTTGGTAGCACGCGCGGCGGGTGAGTCGGATTGCGATCACCTAGAAATCCGTTCGACTCCACTTGTCCGGCGACAGGCAAAATGATTGGCAAGCATAAGAATAGGAACAGAACCAGAATTCGTACGTTGCCACGAGATTTGAACATCGGATTGACTTCGCTAACGATTCGAATTCTCTCAGAAGTTCGTGCTCACTCGCAAAACACCTAAAAGTGTCACTGGCCCTTTCGCAGGGGAATTGCGCGTTGTTACGTTGGATTCTACCAACCGTATGGCAGTTGCCGCGGTGGGATTGGTCGTTATCCTTTCAGGCAGAGTCTTGCTGCAGACCCAACCCGCGATTCCTGCCAGCAGCAACAATTTCTCAAACCAGCTTTGAACGCAAAAAACATCAACATCCCAAGCAAAACCATAAAGAAGAAGGGCAGACGAGCTGTGCCCTGCCTGCCCCACGTGAAAAAGTAGTCTGACTCTTAGTAATCGATGTTTCCGACGAGGGTTATTTCGTAGGCGCCGGTAACGAAATTCTGTTCCACGACAGCGGTGGTGCGCCCCGTAGCATTAGCGAAGCGACCGGTTCCGCCCGTGAATTCAAAAATTCCGGTCCCTATTCCGGTAGTTACGTCCAAATCGCCACCGGTAATGATGAAGTTGACTTTGTCGCCGTTAGCGGCAGTGAAAACACCTTCACCAGTAGGATGAAGGATGTTTCGATTGGACGCGTCAGGCGTGAAAATGACTTTGCCCGTGTTGGTGAACAGCCCGAGATGGGTGGCAGTACCGGAACCAGTGGGTTGGACGCCCACGAGGTTGCCGTTGTCATCAAATATTGGAGTCGCGATACCTTTTCCATTGGCTGAAAAAGGGCGTTCGGTTGCTGTTACTGCGAGACTCCCAACGAGTACGGTCAATGTTAGTACGAGGAATTTGACAGATAGTGAACGTTTCATTGTTGCTCTCCTCAAACGTTTTAGTGTAATGCCAGGCATCACGTTCTAGAGTGGCGCGCAGACGCAAAACATCACCTACGAAAATGCCCCTTACGTGACCGCGCGAGGTGCTACAACGAGCCTTTCCCGACTCATCTCGTAACCTCTTCTTGCTCAAGACCTTGAGAAGGCTTTCAGAACTCTCTAAGCGAGATTTCAGAACAATTAAAAGATATTTGTGGTCCATCCGCATATCGTCCCGCGCTTTGTGAGTAGGGGTCATTTTGCTGAGCTGTTGTTTGGCCGAGGCGATCTCAGACCCCTGGGAAGAAAGTGTTGGATTTGAAAAAGCGGCGATTCCATAGCTAGGGCGGCAGGGATCGCTGCCGGGGCTCCTGCAGGGCGCGTGGGGCAGCTTTGCAGGAGCTCGTCTGAAATATTACCGATTGTCGATTTTTGATTGCCGATTGACGCTCAACAATTTTTTCAGAGGGACGAAAACAGGGGGACGAGACTTAGCAATGTCATTGAAGAGAATTCAAAGCATCACCATAGCACTGCTGTTGGTGGCGGGAATACTGGTGTTTGTCCAGCACAGCCGCGCGCAAAGAATGGCACACACTTTCGCACCAGTGATTCCAAAAGTTTGGGATGACGACGAGATGGCGTCGCTACATGTGCCGCTGGCTGACCAGGCTGCGGTGCCAAGACAGATATCGGCCGACTATTACTACAGCATTCCAGTGCGACCGATTTATAAGAGTTATCCCGTCTACTCATTGGACCAGGAGCCTGCGGGTTACTTCGACAAACTCAAACAGCTGGAACCGGAAATAGCTTTCGACGGCACGCAACTCAAGAGTGAGGCTGATTGGACCAGGGCGGGAGAAATAGTGTTCGACGCCCCGGTTAATTACGACACCGTGGTGACTGCGGCGCAGGTGAGAGATCCGCAGTGGTACAAGCACCTTGCCGTTCCCGCCACTAAAGATGGTGTCTTGCCATGGTTTAGGTACGTGGTTCGCGAAAAGGGCAAGGTCGAAGTCGGTACCCTCTCCTGTGCGATGTGTCACACGCGAGTAGTACCCGGCGGCACAGTCGTGAAAGGCGCCCAGGGGAATTTCCCGTTTGAACAAGCAGCGATTCTCTATGCCAGGGAACGAATGCCGGTCGAGGTGCTGCGACGTTTTGAGCAGTCTTTTTTTGGCATGCCCTGGCTGACCACAGATCCGTTGGCGGGAGTTGAGAACAAGTCATTCGATGAGATTGTTGGTTGGCACGATGCGATTCCACCGGGCGTTCTCTCGCGACACGGCACCACGCCGTTTTATCCGGCGCAGATTTCCGATCTGATAGGCATTAGAGAACGAAAGTATCTCGACCACACTGGTCTGCAACTCCAGCGCTCAATAGTAGACCTGATGCGTTACGCTGCGTTGAATCAAGGTGCCGACAATCTGGCGAACTATAACGGCTTCATTCCCGCAGCGAGGGACTTTCACACTCAACCCGCGCCAGGAACGCAACGTCGCTACAGCGATGAACAGCTCTACGCACTCTCGCTCTATCTTTATTCCCTTTCACCGCCGGAGAATCCGAACAAGTTGGACACCACTGCAAAACGGGGAGAGAAAGTTTTCGAGCGTGAAGGTTGCGCCGGTTGCCATACGCCGCCACTCTATACCAACAACAAATTGACACCGGTCGATGGCTTTAGTGTCCCTGACGATCACCGGGAGAAATACGATGTGCTTTGGGCGTCAGTGGGAACAGATCCTCGGCTGGCCCTCATGTCGCGTCGTGGTACCGGGTATTACAAGGTGCCGTCACTGAAAGGTGTTTGGTATCGCGGTCCCTTTGAGCACAACGGCTCGGTGGCTACGCTGGAAGATTGGTTTGACCCACGCCGCCTCAAGGATGATTACGTGCCCTCAGGATTTCGCGGTGCGGGTGTGACGACGCGTGCCGTCAAAGGTCATCGCTTCGGCCTGGATCTCTCAGCCAGCGACAAACAAGCGCTGATAGCGTTTCTGAAGACGTTGTGAAGCGCTTCCTTAGTCACTCGGAGCGCAACCTCGCCGG
>DATFRK010000084.1:0-3068 GCA_035263325.1 Pyrinomonadaceae bacterium
GGGTTTTATCTAACTCGCAAAGACATACTTAGTAAGTCCACTTCTACGAAGTCCCCAAGAGTTTGACGGTCTGAAACTGCAAACCCTCATGGGAATTCAAAGAATCTTGTGCGAACCCATCAACCCACTAAGGATTTGGTCAAAGTTGAAAGGAAACTACCAAATGCGATTAGCTCCCCGTTGCGGCTCACTAGTCTTAATCATCACACTGATTGTCCCTCCCGCCCTCCTCTGCGCCCGGGAAATACAGGCTGAAAGTAAGACGGCGGGTGGGCAAACCACCAAACATCGACGATTGCCCAAAGAGAGTCGCGCCGAGCTAGCGGCGGCCCGCGCCCGCGGCGAATCAACTGCTACGCTCGTTATCGCAGCCAGAGAGGGAGCGAACGAAGTGGTCGCCAAGGCGGTAACCGCTGCTGGTGGCTCCATTCAATACCGCAACGATGAGGTGAGCTATCTTCGCGCGGAGGCGCCGATTGACAGTGCCGAAGTGATCGCTGACAACAACGCCATCGATAGCCTCGCCCTCGACGTTTCCTCAATGGCGCAACGCACGCTTCAGGTAGGTCGCACGTATCAAAACTCAAATGCTAGCCCTGAACCCTTCGAAGAGAATGCGACACAAGATCGAGGAACTGAATCAAATCGTCTCGGTAGCCTAACCCTCGCACCCGGCAAGACTGAGTGGTCAGACTTACCTTTCAAGCATCCATACTCACCGCTCAAAGATCTCGGCGCCACCGAGCTGCGCCAAAACCATCCAACGTTTGATGGACGAGGCGTCACCATCGCCCATGTTGAAGGGCCAATCGATTTACTCCTGCCTGAATTTGAATCGGCTCTCTCAATTGATGGTCGCAAGCTCCCTAAAGTCGTGGATGTACTTGATGCCGTGGCTCCAGATCATCAACATGATCGAGGTCTTTTCGCATTTTCGAGTCCATGGACCAAGATGGATTCACAAATCGATGCTGACACCAAATTTTCGGCAAACGGAGAATCGTATAGTTCGCCACGAAAAGGCCATTTCAGATTCGGAATTTTCGAAGGACGACAGATTTGTCAGAAACTCAAGCCCGTAGATCCGGAAGTCACACCGACTCCGTTGCCCGATCGCGATACTCCACACTATCCCCTAGATCCGCAATGTCGTTTTGGCGTACTTTGGGACGAGCAAACAAATGAGGTCTGGCTTGACACAAATCAGAACAAATCGTTCGCTGATGAGAAAGCTCTAACCGATTACAGCGCCCGGCACGACGTCGGCATAATTGGTCAGGACGATCCGCGAACTCCTGCGCGCGAATCTCTCGCCTTTACTGTTCAAAGCAATCAAGACAACAAATACGTTGCAATCAATGTCGGTAATGGCACCCACTCAACGATGGTCGCCGGGTCGGTTGCTGGCAGCAAAGGAACACGCGGTTTTATTGATGGTATTGCTCCAGGAGCACAGCTGCTTGAAATCAGTCATGGCGATGAATGCATCGCGGGCCTCATCGAGGCTCTAATCAAGGCCTTCAGCGATCCCCGATCAGACATAGTCTTGTTGGAACAGAATGTCTATTTTTCCAACTCATACACCCAGAGCGACGGTCGCTTTATCCCTGAAGTCATCGCCTCACGTCTGGTAGATCGATATGAAAAGCCATTTGTAGTACCCGCAGGTAATAATCCCGCCTTAAACGCGACTGAAGAATTAGGTAACGTTCTTTGGGGTTTCTCCGTTGGTGTGTACGAAACAAAAGAATCGTACCTTCTCAACAGGGGAGTTCTAACCCCAGGTAATGAGAACCTTCACATTGTGGGTGCGTGGGGTCCGAATGGCAATGGAGAAATAAAGCCCGATGTCGTAGTTCCGTCCGGGTACCTAACCACGGCTATACCGGGACGCGCACAAGGTGTGAAAGGTCTCTATCGTTTACCACCCGGGTACATGATAGGAAGCGGTACATCGCAGGGAGCGCCAACACTCGCCGGCGCCCTGGCCTTAATGATGAGTGCCGCCAAACAGGAACACGTGTCCTATGACGCCGAGCGAATCTGGTTATCTGTGGCCAATAGCGCTCGGAACATTCCTAACTTATTCGCACACCAACAAGGTAACGGAGCGGTCGACGTCTCAGCGGCGTACATGCTTTTGAAGGATTATGCGAAGACACCGCCGTCAATCAAAATTATCAGTAGCGCAGGCGTCCAGACCGGCTACAGTGGCTGGCTTGAAACACCCAATCAGGGAGTTAGTATCTGGGAAACAAAGAACTGGGAAGCGGGCCAACGCGGCGAGCGAGTTATCACCTTAACCCGCACGACTGGTCCACAAGAGCCTCTTACTTTCAATATCTCTTGGAGTGGTAACGACGGAACCTTTAGTTCCGCAAACGCCGTAACACTTCCTCTGAATAAATCTGTTTCGCTTCCAGTTACGATTGCGCCTACAGTTGACGGCGCACACAGCGCGTTGCTTTCGCTGACTCACCCTCCGATTTCGGGTCCCGTATATCGCTTGCTGACCACCATCGTCGCGGCAAATCGACTCACGGCGGCATCAGGCTTTTCTCTCTCCAGCAAAGGCAAGTTGGAACTAGGCGGTGGACCAGGAGTCCTATATTTCAAAGTGCCAGACGGAGCTGAAGCCATTGCCACCGATGGATCGGGTGGAAACTTCTCCACTATCGATCCCCTCGGTTTCTATGTGTTTGGAAGCGCCTCGCGTTTGACCGCTTTGCCTCGTACAGGGACCTGGTCGGCAATTATGGAACCGATCTTTAACGAAAACGCTTATCTCGATACAGCATGGCGGACCCTCCCAGGCGAAATCTGCCGTGTCCCATACAATATGAATGTCACGCTGCTAGGAACTGTCGTTACTGCGCCTTCATCACTTCAACTTGATTATGGATCGTCGCAGACAATTGAAGTCAGCGCTGAGAATAAGTTTGGAACATTCAATGGTGGCTTGGTATCTACGGCGATCGGAGCGGCGCGTTCGCTTAAACTTCACCTAACACCACGCGAACAGAAAGTAATAGATATTGAAGTGCCTGAAGGCTGTAGTCTCTTACTCG
>DATFRK010000085.1:0-12896 GCA_035263325.1 Pyrinomonadaceae bacterium
ATTTTTGATTGCCGATTTGAAGACATCCAACCGGCCGGTAGAAAGTCAAAAGACGAACTTGAAAATTTGTTAACGCAGGTTTTTGATAGTGAATTGTTGATCTGTCGCCACTGGAGACAAATCAAAAATCTAAAATCAAAAATCGAAAAGTATTAACCCAAAGGAAGAAGGGCTTGCTGGAAAGCAGCCTGTAAACTTTTCCGTCTAAAACAGACTGGAGGCAAATAGTTGGCTAGGTATAGAGATGCAGTGTGTCGTTTGTGCCGACGTGAAGGCGCAAAGCTTTTTCTTAAGGGCGATAGATGCTACAAGCCCGCTTGTCCCATTGAGAAGCGTGGAACCCAACCCCCCGGACAACACGGGAACTCCTTACGCCGCGGCAAGGCGTTGGTCGGATATGGCCAGCAACTCCGCGAAAAACAGAAAGTCAAGCGCATCTATTTTATCCTTGAGGGTCAATTCCGGAATTACTTCGAGCGCGCGGCCCGCATGAAGGGCATTACGGGCGAGAACCTTTTGTTCCTGCTCGAGCGTCGCCTGGACAATTCAGTTTACCGGGCTGGTTTCTCGACTTCCCGTCGGCAGGCCAGGCAGTTGGTGAATCACGGTCACATTCTGGTGAACGGAAAGAAAGTAGATATCCCTTCATATCAAGTTAAACCCGGTGACGCTGTCAGCGTGAAGGAGCAAAGCCGGAAAAACGCCCATATCGAAAGTGCCTGGCAGACTGCCTCAGGTCGTGGTCGTCCCTCGTGGATCACTGCGGACGGTGGGGAAATGTCTGCGCACGTGATTAGTCTCCCCGTGCGAGATGATATTGATCGCATGATCAACGAGCAGCTAATCGTCGAGCTTTATAGCAAGTAATCAACCAGTACCAGCCCGAGCCGCCAGGGCTCGCGCTGGTTGTAGCCATTATTTTAGGAACCGGAACGCTATGTCTATGGATCAAAACAATCTTTGGACGGGATTTCAGATGCCACGCCGTTTGGCGGCAGATACAGAGACCCTAACCGAAAGGTATGGCCGTTTTTCTGCCCAGCCTTTCGAGCGAGGGTTTGGCACTACTGTCGGAAACTCACTGCGGCGTGCACTCCTGTCCTCGATAGAAGGTGCGGCCATCACTGCCGTGAAGATCGAAGGTGTGGAACATGAGTTCTCTTCGATCAAAGGTGTGGTGGAAGACGCTACTGACGTAATTCTTAATCTTAAGCAAGTACCTTTTAAACTTCACAGCAGTGAACCGAAGACTCTCAGAATCTCGAAAGATGAAGCCGGTGAAGTCACAGCCGCGGATATCGAAGCTGACGCCGATGTCGAAATTCTCGATCCGAGTGTGCATATCGCCACCGTCAGCGAAGGTGGCTCCCTGCGAGTCGAGATGCGTTTGAAGCGTGGTCGTGGTTATGTCTCCGCGGATCGCAACTTCGACGAAGATCTCTCGCTGGGGTATATCCCAATCGACTCGGTCCATACCCCGGTCAAGAAGGTCAACTATAACGTTGAGGCTGCCCGACTGGGCCAGAACACCGAATTCGATAAGTTGACCATTGAGGTGTGGACGGACGGATCGGTAAAGCCGGAAGACTCCATCGGTCTGGCAGCAAAGTTGATTAAGGACCACATGTCGATCTTTATCAACTTTGAAGAAGACACAGATGACTTCGCCTATGCGAAGATGGAGCGGCCGCCGCTGCCTCGCAACGATCAGCTCGATCGCTCAGTGGACGAGTTGGAGTTGTCAGTTCGCTCCTACAACTGCCTTAAGAATGCCGACATCCGCACCATTCGCGACCTGGTCCAACGGACTGAACGTGAGATGCTGGCGACCAAAAACTTCGGCAAGAAGTCGCTAAACGAAATTAAGGAAATACTGAACGGTATGGGCCTCGACTTCGGCATGGAGTTCGATGAGCAGGGCAATCCTATTCCCGGTACCGGAGGCCGCGACGGAGCTGATCTGTCAGATTACGAAGGTGAAGAGGAACAGTAAGTTAGAGCCATGCGACACCTAAAGGCACATCGAAAACTGGGTCGAACCAGTGAGCACCGCAACTCGATGCTTCGTAACCTGGCAACGTCGTTGATTAACTCCCGCGAGGAGCGAATCGTAACGACGCTTCCCAAGGCGAAAGAGCTGCGGCCGTTTGTTGAACGAGCAATCACTTTGTCACGCCGGGCCCGTGGTCTTTCCGGCGAGGATGCTGAAGTGCGGGCGCTGCACTTGCGACGTCAGGCTGCCGGCTTCTTCCATGCGGGTAACGTGTCCGCTGCTTCACTGAGCGGCAGGCGAGGCCAATTGAGGCCTCAGCGCACCGCCGGCGTGGCCGCCCTGAAACGACTGTTTGATGAGCTGGGCGAGCGCTATCAGGATCGAGCCGGAGGTTACACCCGGATTCTAAAGTTGGGCCATCGCGACGGCGACCGGGCTGAGCTTGCGATTATCGAGTTGGTCGACAATCCGCGTGAGCAGGAAGCCCGCGAAGCGGACAAGAAACGCGCCAAGGCCAGTACCGCCAAGAAGAAGAAATCCTCGGATAAGAAAAAGGCGTCCTCGGCAGAGGCCAAAGGGGAAGCCACCTCAGATCAGGACGAATAGTCTGAGGATAGTCAAGAAACCAGAGCACAAATCGCTTATGTGCTCGCTAGCAGACAAGCCCCAACTGATTTTCGGAATACACAAGCCGAGTCTTTTGGGGCTAATCACTTTTGTTAAGGTTGCTCCAATGACCGCGAAAGATTAGGCACGCAGCGTGCGACGACGTTCTCATGCCCGTTAAGAAAGATCAGCCGAACGATAATCAGCCGAACCGCCGCAATCGCAGGCAAGCGGATGAACCCGCGCCATCTGCGCTGGAGGCGTCGGTCAACATGGATGAATTGCGTGAGTTGATCGCTCTTTTGCGCGACAACGGCCTGGCCGAACTCGAATTGGAACGCGATCGCTTTCGCGTTCGCCTGCGCCGGGAAATGACTCTTAGTGCCGCACCCGCAAGAATCGAGGCAGTAAGTCCCGAACTCTTGTTGCCTGTAGCCCGACCGGCCACTTCGGCAGAGCAACCGGTCAACCCAGCGATTCCCGCGCATCCCGGCGCCCAGGCCGAAACTGCGGCGCAAGAAGATCAAGATCTGCATATCATCCCCTCTCCAATAGTGGGGACCTTTTATCGTTCCCCCTCGCCGACCGCCGAGGCGTTTGTAAAAATCGGGAGCAAAGTGGAACCCGAAACTGTTGTTTGCATCATTGAGGCGATGAAGCTGATGAATGAGATCCAGGCAGAAGCCGAAGGGGAAGTGGTCAAGATTTATGTCGAGAACGGCCAGCCAGTTGAATACGGGCAGCCGCTTTTTGGAATCAGAGGGTAGCTGGTTACTTCAGACGTCCATGGTCCAACGCAAGTCGCGACGGATGCTGGACGTTAACTTTTTGCGTCGATTGATTTGATCATGGCTTTCAGTGCTCGCAAGTTCCGCAAAATATTGATAGCCAATCGTGGCGAAATCGCCTGTCGCATTATCTGGACGTGTAAGGAAATGGGAATCAAGACTGTCGCCGTACATAGCGACGTCGATCGCGATTCGCTGCACGTTCGTTTTGCCGATGAGGCTGCTTGTATTGGACCGGCGCCCTCGGCGCAGAGCTATTTGAATATCCCCGCCATCATCAGCACGGCAGAGATTTTTAATGTCGATGCAATTCATCCCGGATACGGATTTCTGGCCGAGACGCCTTACTTTGCCGAGATTTGCGAAGCCTGCAACATCAAGTTCATTGGACCCCAGGCAAACGTGATTCGGATGATGGGCGACAAGATCGAAGCCCGGCGAGTAATGAAGGAGGCGGGACTTCCCGTCCTGCCGGGAAGTGCCGGTGCGATAACTTCCGAAGAGGACGGGCTCAAACTGGCTCGCGAAATCGGCTACCCGGTAATCGTCAAAGCTTCAGCAGGTGGTGGTGGACGAGGCATGCGCATCGTCCGCTCCGAAGCGGAGTTGGGTAATGCCCTGGAGACCGCGTCAACAGAGGCAGCAGCGGCCTTCAAAGACGGAAGCGTCTACATCGAACGCTACGTGGACAAGCCACGGCACATCGAGATCCAGGTGCTAGCGGATGAACATGGTGAGTGCATCCACCTGGGCGAACGCGAGTGCTCAATTCAACGACGTCACCAAAAGCTTCTCGAGGAAGCGCCTTCGCCGGTTCTGACTCCGGAGTTGCGCCAGAAAATGGGCGACGCGGCAGTTGCTGCTTGCAAGAAGCTGGGATACTCGAGTGCCGGTACGGTCGAGTTCCTCCTGGATTCATCGGGAAAGTTCTATTTCATGGAGATGAACACCCGCATTCAGGTAGAGCACCCCGTGACGGAAATGGTGACCCTGGCGGACATCGTCCGCAATCAGATCAGGATTGCCGAAGGCGAGCCGCTAGGCTATTCACAGGACGAAATGCTGATCGTCGGTCACGCTATCGAATGTCGCATCAACGCTGAGAATCCGGAGACTTTCGCTCCCTCGCCAGGGCTGATCACCGCTTTCAATTTGCCGGGAGGCCCTGGGGTGCGGGTCGATACGTTTGTCTATCCGGGTTACCTGGTCTCACCGTTCTACGACTCGATGATTGCCAAAGTCATCGTGCATGCACGCACCCGGGAGTTGGCTATCGCTCGGATGAAACGCGCCTTGGAGGCGATGGTGGTTGAAGGGATCAAGACTACGATCCCTTTGCACCTGAAGATCATGGACGATCCCCGTTTTCGTGCGGGCGATATCTCCACTAATTTCATGGAGTACTTTTTGGCCAGAAATGGTCGAAAGAATGGGGTTGAGGCGGTGGCTGGGTCACAGAAGGCCTGAGCGGTTGCCGTTTACCAGCCCGTTCCCTATAATACTCAACTTTTCTATGGCGACCTGGGTCGTCTGAGGGTGAAAACGATGTCACATGCAGTAATTAAAGCCGGTGGAAAACAGTTTCTAGTTGAGAAGGGGCAGACCCTGCGCGTTCCCTCGTTACCAGCCGACGCCGGCAGTTCGATCGAGCTCGAGAATTTGCTGGCCACCGATGGTGAGGGCGAAACCAAGATTTCAGCGACCGTGGTGGATCATGGGCGAGACCAGAAGGTCGTGGTGTTCAAGAAGAAGCGTCGCAAACAATACAAACGAACCCGCGGACACCGCCAGGGTTACACCACTCTCAAGATCGATTCGATTGGCTAACTGGAGATAATTATTAGTGGAGTGGTACCCCCGGTATCACTGACGAGCGGAGTTCTTATGGCACATAAAAAGGGCGTTGGCTCTTCGAGAAACGGGCGCGACTCACATTCGCAACGGCTGGGTCTCAAGAAGTTTGGTGGTGAGCGAGTAGTGGGTGGCAATATCATCGCGCGTCAACGCGGAACCAAGTGGAAACCAGGTAACAATGTGGGCAGAGGCAAAGACGACACCCTGTTTGCCCTGATCGATGGTGTGGTCAAGTTTGAAGATAAGGGCCGTGCAGGTAAGTTCGTCAGTGTCTATCCGATGGAGCAACCTGCTGCTTAGTAAGATGATTTTGCAAGTTCGCGACGCCTGAGCAGCACCTCCACTGCGCGCCGGGCGTCGCTTTCAATTTTTTGATGTTCATCGATCGCGCCAAGATTCACGTCCAGGGAGGAGATGGGGGTAACGGAGTTACTGCTTTCCGGCGGGAAAAGTTCGTGCCCCGTGGCGGTCCTTCCGGAGGCGATGGTGGACGCGGCGGCGACGTGACGCTGGTTGCTGATTCGTCACTGAATACTCTGCTGCACCTGCGCTATAACCCGCGACACATCGCCGGCAGGGGGTTACACGGAGAAGGATCGAATCGTTCAGGGCGAGATGGCGCTGACCTGGTTGTTAAGGTTCCGGTAGGTACTCAGATCTTTGATGCTAGTACCGGTGAGCAGCTGTATGACCTGGCAAATGATCGCGCCGAGTGGAAGGTGGCCAGGGGTGGCAGAGGCGGATTCGGTAATGCCCACTTCACCACTTCCACCAACCGTGCCCCTCGCTATCACCAGACAGGTAGCAAAGGAGAAGAACGTGAGCTGCAGCTTGAACTCAAGTTGTTGGCTGACGTGGGTCTGGTTGGTTTTCCCAATGCGGGTAAATCAACTTTGATCTCTACCGTCTCAGCAGCGCGGCCGAAGGTAGCAGACTATCCCTTTACTACTCTTGAGCCGCACCTGGGGGTGGTTGATCTTGGTGATTTTCGCAGCTTCGTGATTGCCGACATTCCCGGGCTCATTGAAGGGGCGCACGCTGGCGCTGGTCTGGGTGATCGATTCCTGCGCCATATCGAACGCACCAAGTTGTTACTTCACCTGGTTGACGTCTCTTCGTTGTCGGGACGCGATACGGTAGCGGATTACGAGACGGTGAATCGGGAATTGGCTTCGTACAACCCGGCACTAGCTGTTCGACCGCAAATCGTGGTGGCCACAAAAATGGATGCGCTTGACGATCCGGAACGAGTGAATTCACTTAAGCGGCGAACGGAACAGGACGGGAAAACGTTCTTTGCAATCTCCTCCGTGACCGGGTCAGGAGTCACTGAGCTGATGCAGGCGGTCAAGGCCACGCTGGAACAGTTGCAGGCGCAGGATTCAGGCAACGAGGCAGTCGAATTAGTGCTGTAGCGAGATGGTCGCAAAAAAGCGCATAGGCCTGTATGGCGGAACCTTTGATCCGGTTCACCTTGGTCATCTCGAAGTTGCGCAAAGAGTTTCTGAGTTGTTTGAACTGGAGAGGGTGTTCTTCATACCAGCGCAGGTAGCGCCCCATAAGTTAACGCGAGCGGTAACGGCCCCATTGCATCGTTATGCAATGTTGGCATTAGCGACGCAGAGTCGGCCGCGTCTGTTGATATCGACCTTTGAGCTGGACGCGCCAAACCGTCGTTACACCGTGGACACTGTGACGCAGCTGCAGGCTACGTTTGGTGCAGCAGTCGAGCTCTTCTTCATTATGGGCGCGGATTCATGGTCCGAAATCGATACCTGGCGAGATTGGGAACGACTGTTGACTTTGACGAATCACATCGTAGTAACGCGGCCCGGTTACGATGTTGCCGTTGCTCATGTTAGTGAAGAGTTACGAAACAGAATTCTCGATCTGCGTGGGAACGCAGCAGTGACCAGCGCGCTTCAAGAAGCGGCCGGGAAAAACATCTTCTTTACCGATGTGGTGCTGCAAGACGTTTCAGCCACTGAGATTCGGCGCGCTGCCAAGGCGAGCCGCTATGAGGAATTGAAAACTTTGGTGTCTGAACCGGTGGCTGAATACATAGAGAAATACGAACTATATCGAGATCTACATGAAGCATAACTCAAGCGTTAAGGAACAATCGCTCCACCCGAGACCCGGCAGTCGTGTTCAAGCCACAGCCCCAGCGGCCGAGGTGGATGACCGTGTCTTAGCTGCGGTCCGGGCAGCCGCCGAAAAGAAAGCTTTCGACGTCGTGGTGCTCGACCTGCGCGAGATCGCCAGTTTCACTGACTACTTTGTGATTACCAGCGGCGCGAACGAACGCCAGGTACAGGCGATTGCGGACGAGGTCTACGAGAATCTCAAGAAGTCGGGTTCGACGGCAGCACGCACCGAAGGTTACAAGTCTGCGGAGTGGGTCCTGCTTGATTACGGTGATTTTGTGGTCCACGTGTTTGAGCAGAAGGCGCGGCAGTTTTATGACCTGGAACGTTTGTGGCGTGAGGCGAAGCGTGTTGTATTGCCGCCGGAGTTTAGCGGGGAAGGCAGTTCTTTGAGAAGAGAATCGTGATCGAAATATTTGCGCGCTCTGAAGGAATGCGCGAGGCGGTCGGTCTCGCGGAGAGAGTTGCTGCAACAGATTCGAATGTTCTCATCACCGGTGAATCGGGAACAGGCAAAGATGTGCTGGCAGCCTTTATTCACTCCCGTTCAGCGCGCAGCCAGCAGTCGTTCGTGAAGATTGATTGTGCGACTTTGCCGGGCGATCTACTCGAGGCCGAGTTGTTCGGTTATGAAAAAGGCGCTTTCACCGGCGCTGTGGAAGCAAAGCCTGGTCGTCTCGAGGCTGCACACCGCGGCACGATTGTCCTGGATGAGATAGCTCATCTTTCAATCGAGGCTCAGGCAAAGTTGCTGCGAGTGATTGAGTCGCGAGAGTTTGAGCGCTTGGGTGGCCGAAAGACGATCAAACTCGACACCCGTTTGCTGGCGTTGACTAATGTAGACCTCAGCGAAGCCGTCACGCAACGTCGTTTTCGCGAAGATTTGTTCTACCGGCTGAACGTAATTCATATTCAAGTTCCGGCACTGCGCCAGCGCAACGAGGATCTTTCACAACTTGTGGCCCACTTCCTCAAGCATTATTCGACGAAGCACGGGCGGAAAGTAGAAGGCCTGGCTCCTAACGCCAGTCGTCTCCTGGAGGCTTACGAGTTTCCCGGCAATGCTCGAGAACTCGCCAACATACTCGAACGGGCGGTAATTGTGGCTGGCGGTCGCCGGGTCGACGCCCAGGACTTACCGTTGAGTATAAAGGCGGCGGTCGAAACGCACCGGAGAAGAGAGAAGCCATTAACCCTGGCCCAACTGGAGGCGTCCTACATCGCGGAAATGTTAGCTACGGCGAAGGGTAATAAGACGCAATGCGCGCGACTGTTGGGTATCAGCCGAAAGAACCTCTACGAGAAAATAGCGCGCTACGGACTTTAAGGTAGCCGCTGGTTGATTCGGAGTCAGGTTGATGCGGTTGCGGATTATTTGGACGGGGAAGACCAGGGACGCGAGGCTGCGGGAACTGGTTAACGATTATTTGGAAAGGCTCTCGCATTTTGCGCGCTGTGAAATCACCGAGTTAAGGGAGCAGGGGCGGGCTGACAAGGCGGGCATCGATAAGGAGACGAGACGCATCTCAGACGCGCTTCGTCCTGGCGCCGTGACGGTGATACTGGACCCGGAGGGGACGGAGTGGAGCTCCCAGCAGTTGGCCGCGCAGGTTGAAAAATGGGAGGGTAATGGCATTAAGGAGGTTGCCTTTGTTGTTGGCGGACCCCATGGGCTTTCTCAGGACTTTGTATTGCGAGCAGACCAGCGTTGGTCGCTCTCGCGTTTGACCTTAACGCACGAAATGGCGCGCGTCTTGTTGGTTGAGCAACTGTACAGAGCTTATACGATCGTTCACGGATTGCCATATCAGAAGTGACGACAACTTTGATTCTGTATTAAGTAGGGTTGGAGGACTAAAATTAATAATGGATAAGAGGCGAACTAAAGTTTTCCGTGACAAGCTGCTGGACCGGCGAGAAGGCCTTGTCGGCCAGGTACAAGCGGCAGAATTATATAGCCGCGAAAGAGACGCAGAAGCGACCCAGGACCCCGCAGACATGGCTGCTAACGCTTACACTAAAGAGCTGCTGGTCTCGATGTCTGACAATGATCGTCAACTGCTAAATCTAATCGATGAAGCGCTTGAGCGCATCGAAGCGGCTAGCTACGGAAAGTGCGTACACTGCGGTGAAGCGCTGACCGACAAGCGTTTGGATGCTGTGCCCTGGGCCCGCCACTGCGTTCGTTGCCAGGATTTGCACGAACGAGGATTACTCGGCGATGACGAAGACTAACTTCACGGTATCAACTGTGGTATGACTGACGGCCTCCCGCATTAGCTTGGGAGGCCGTCTTTATTAACACCGTTCTAACTCTTCTCAGACATGCTCCTCACGCGTGTTACCTCGCTTCTCTTTGATGCAGTCCTGTCGTTGACGCATCCGCAGACGTGCGCCATTTGTAAATCGAGTGTCGAAAGTCGATCTCACGGGGTGGTTTGCGAACAGTGTTGGGGGCAGACTGACATCTTCGGTCCCGATCAGCTACTGTGCTGGAAATGTGGAGTGCCCTCGGCCGGAATAGTTGCGCCGGAAGATTTGACTGCAGTGCGGTGCGGGCGTTGCGACGAGCAGGTGTTCACGGCGGCCCGTGCGTGCGGGATATATGCGGGGGCTTTACGTGAAACCGTTTTGGCTTTGAAGCGCCAACCCTATCTTCCCGAGCACTTGTTACGGGAGCTCGAGATGGTTTGCGGTCGCGAACCATTGTCTGCCGGCACTCGAGTAGTTCCAGTGCCGCTTCATCCGGTGCGGCAACAAAAGCGGGGGTTCAACCAGGCTGTGATCATTGCCCGAGCCCTGTCCCAATTGCTCAGTTTACCGCTTGATGAAGTTAGTCTGGTTCGCACTCGGCAAGCTGAGAAATATCGGGCCGGACTTGATGCGAAAGGGCGTGCGGAGACGGTTGTGCAGGCCTTCGAAGTGTGCTACCCGCAGTTGATCGGAGGTGAGAACATCTTGTTGGTCGACGATGTGTTTACGACGGGCGCCACCGCTTCCGCGTGCGGCAAGGCCTTATTGCGAGCGGGCGCGGCCAAAGTTTTCGTGGTGACCATCGCCAGACCAGCCTGGTGATTTGCCCGACTACGCCTGGCATGGTTTTAGGCACCATCCAGCAGTCTGGCCGCATCGAAGGTAGGTTGTGAGGCAACATAATTTTGACACCCTCTTCGAGGCTCGCGTAATATCAGGACCAGTATGAACGGCCGAGTATTAGTGCTGAATACTTCTTTTGAGCCCATAAATGTTTGCACGGAACGCCGTGCAGTGGTGATGATCTTCAAAGGGGTGGCGCGGGTCGAAGAGCACAACGGCCACATACTTCATTCGCAAAGGCTTTCCATCCACGCCCCTTCGGTAATCCGTCTTACTGAATATATTCATATACCTTTCGAGAGACGTTCGCTCTCCCGAAAGAACATCTTGCTGCGCGACCACTCGACCTGCCAGTACTGTGGCAAGCAGTACCCACCCTCGGAACTAACCTTAGATCATGTGCAGCCGCGCTCGCGCGGGGGTGAGTCTGCGTGGGATAATCTGGTTGCGTGCTGCAAACGATGCAATCATAAAAAGGGAAATCGCACCCCCGAAGAATCGGGCATGCACCTGTTGCGCAGACCGCGTGGTTTTTCGCTGCACGTGAACCGCCAGATCATGCGCTATCTAGGCCGGGCTGATGAAACGTGGAGAAAATACCTGTTCTACGAATCGGATCGAGGTGATTAAAACTTGCGTTTAGTCCAGCCCCAAAGAAAAGAGGAAATCTATGAGTGAAACAATTCTGGCGATCGGAGGCCTGGGTACTCCAGAGATCCTGGTCATCGCGGTCGTTATCTTTCTGTTGTTTGGTGCGACCAGGTTGCCGCAGTTGGCAAAGGCACTAGGTCAGAGCAAGCGAGCTTTCAAGGAGGGTCTCGACGAAGGCGAAAAGGAACCACGCAAAGAAGTCGAAAAGTAAGTCCGTCAACCTCTCAATGGCTAAGCGCCTTCCGCCCAACTACCAACGTTGCCTTTACGGTTAGCGCAAACTCCGCCTCATGACGCTCTTCGTTTATAAGCCGGGAAATCTCTCGGGCGACTTCGATCCGAGAGACTTCCGGGATTGACGCGAGCCAATGGTTCATCAGGAAATCCGCCACCAGGGGTGAGCTCAGGAATTGTTCTCCTGACTCGTAGTCAAACTCCTCTATCCGCGACCAGGACTCAACCTCTTCAAGTCCTTCATCTATCGCCATCTGCTCGGCGTCTCCGATGGTTGGTAGCTCCGTGATCAAATGCTCCACGCCGGACTCGAGCCCTGCCAGTCCGGTGTTGTGCAACGCCTCCCAATAGATAGAAAAAAATTCGCCAAAGCTTGACGCGGTGGGTAGCGTCAAAGCGACCCTGGCGCCCGCCGCTGCGACGCGCACCATCTCTGCAAATATCTTCGCCACGCGCTCGCGAGACACAAGGGATGCATCACCGATCACCAGGTCGAAGTGGTCGTTAGGAAAGGGAAGCTGCTCGAGAGTGGCCTGGTGAAACTCCGTCTTATCATTAGTAGCTGTAGCTTTGGCGCGAGCTAGCTCGAGGCACTCTGCACTTTCGTCGACGCAGATCAGGTGGAGTTTGTCGCCGGCGCGCTCCTGGACTGCGATAGCGTGACCGCCGGTGCCGGCGGCGAGGTAGAGAGCTTTGCCTTCACCAGGAATCTCAAGGTGTTCGTCGATCAGTTCGGAGAAACGCTCGCCCCAATCTGTGCTAATAAACAGATCATGAAGAAATGCCAATTCCTTTTCTGATTTTGCTGTAGTCACTTGTGTCCGCCCTTTACTCGATCTGAAACCGGTGTCTCCTCGTCGGATTTGAAGTACCTTCTTCCCTTCAGCCTGTCCGGCAAGCACTCCATTTCTTCCATTGCGTCCGGATCACTGTGAACGTAGCGATACTCCTGGCCGTAACCAAAATGTTTCATCAGTGGAGTGGGGGCATTGCGCAAGTGCAACGGCACCGGCTCGCGGGCAGTTTCGGCAGCATCAGTGGCCGCTGCCTGGTAGGCTCTCAGGAGGGCATTTGATTTCGGCGCCTGGGCCAGATAGATAGTTGCTTGCGTCAGGGGAAACAGGGCTTCCGGCAGACCAATCAATTGCACTATGTCAGCCGCCGCCGCTGCCTGGACCATCGCCTGCGGATCCGCCAAGCCAACATCTTCGGAGGCGAGGATGCAAAGTCGTCGTGCGATGAATACCGGGTCGGCCCCACCTTCGATCATCCGGGCCAGCCAATACAGTGCTGCGTCTACGTTGGAGTTACGCAGGGATTTTATAAGCGCAGAGACCAGGTTGTAATGTTCCTCGCCACCTTTGTCGTAAGCATAGTGGGCTCGACCGAGTGCTTCAATTACGGTCTGTTCGGAGATTGTGCGCTGACCCTGCTCGTCCGGCGCAGTTGACTCCACTGCGGCATCCAGCGCCGTAAGCGCCACGCGCGCATCGCCTCCCGAGGAGTGGGCAATCCTGGTTAAGAGTT
>DATFRK010000086.1:0-2534 GCA_035263325.1 Pyrinomonadaceae bacterium
CGCGTGCGCATCATTGTCTTTGTTGCGGCCAGTTTGCTGGTCGGAAGTTCAGTTGCTGCCAGTGGTTCAGTTGGCTACGTCGGACTCGTTGTCCCACATCTGGCTCGCCTTTCGGTGGGTAGTGACAACCGGATCACTTTGCCCACTGCCGCTCTTGGCGGCGCTCTATTTGTAATAGTAACGGACACCATAGCGCGCACTGTGATCGCTCCGAGAGAACTACCAGTGGGTGCAATTACGGCACTCGTGGGCGCGCCACTCTTTATCTATTTGCTCAAAAGAAGATAGCTGGGAGATGCTCGAAGCAAAGCAATTAACCATCAGATATGGCCCAAGAGTCGCGGTTGCGGACGTATCTTTGGAACTGACTCCGGGAAAGATCTGTGCGGTGATTGGTCCAAACGGCGCCGGCAAATCCACACTGTTGCAGGCTTTGAATGGACACGTCGAGCCAGCGGTGGGACAGGTCAACCTCAATGGCCGGCCGATACGGCAATGGAGCCGGCGCAGTATTGCCAGGTTTATTGCAGTAGTTGCCCAGGAAGGGGAACTCCGCTTTCCGATAACGGTGCTCGAGTTTGTTTTAGGCGGACGCTTCGCCTGGGCCGAAAATGGTGTTTGGGGTTGGGAAACCGAACATGACCTGCAAGTCATCAACGATGTTCTGCAAGAGACTGAACTAACGAGTTTGAGCGCCCGGTTGATGAATGAGCTGTCTGGCGGTGAACGCCAACGAGCGGTATTAGCACGCGCGTTGGCCACTGAAGCACAGCTCCTGTTGCTTGATGAACCGACAGCGAATCTCGATTTGTCGCACCAGGCCACCTTGTTAGCTCTGGTGCGCAAGAGATGCGACAGCCGAAACGCTTCAGCTTTAGTGGTAACTCACGATATCAACCTTGCAGCTCAGTTTGCCGATAACGTCTTGTTGTTGAACGCTGGACGCGCCGTACATTTTGGCACGCCCGAGCAAGTGTTGCTGCCGGATCTGCTGCAGCAGGTCTTCGGCGTAAGAGTGTTAGTCGACGCCCATCCCTTGACGGGCGTCCCGCGCGTAACGCCAGTGCACGAAGCGCACCGGCATACTTGAAAACCACCGAGTCACTGTTTGAGGGAAGGCGGTGTGAAACCGCCACTGCCCGCGCAACTGTATGCAGGGACCAAGCCACTCAAGGTAGTAGCCACTGGGTCAAACCGGGAAGGCGAGGGCTGAGGCGATCCCAGGACGGGATCATAACTGCGAGTCAGGAAACCTAGACAGGACTCATTTCGGCTCGCACTGCGACGGGCAGGAGAAGCTTATATGAAAAGAAGGATAGTACTTTCCCTTACGACCATCTTCCTCACGCTGCTTGTTTCCACAGCTCTGGCAGCACAAACTTCAAGTTCCCTCAAAGGTCTTGTCGCGGATGAAGATGGAGCCAAGATCGCCAACGCCCGAGTGATCTTGCGCTCTCGCTCTGGCCTCGAACTTTCCGCGACGACGGATCAATCAGGCGCGTATGAGTTTAGTGAACTCAGGCCAGGTGCTTATCTCCTGGAAGTCAGATCTGAAGGATTCTCGACCTTTACCGCCGACGAGATACAACTCAACCGCGGTGAGGCGAAAGAATTCCCGGTGGAGCTTAAAGTAGCCGCAATCAACGCGAGCGTAGTGATAACTGCTACCGGTACCTTTCAACGGGAAGACGAAGCAGCGAAGGTCATTTCTACCATCGACTCAGACGATATTGAGGCGAGGCACGAATGGAGTTTGGCGGAGTCGTTGCGTGAAACGCCTGGAGTGCGCATACAGCAGCAGGGCTCGCCGGGGGCCCTGACGACGGTGCGTTTGCGCGGCCAGCGAAATTTCGACACCGCTGTCCTGCTCGACGGGTTACGGGTTCGCGATGCTGGAGACATTAACGGATCCGCCACTTCGCTCATCACTGATCTTGCGCCAGTGAATCTCGATCGCATCGAAATACTGCGCGGGTCCGGTTCCTCCATTTATGGAACTCATGCCATCGGCGGCGTGGTGAATATGATTCCTCAAGGGGGTGAAGAGGGGCTTCATTTCGGCGCAGGCTTTGAAGGAGGCAGTCTCGCCACTTATCGCGAGCGCTTACAGGTATCAGGCGGAGGCAAGAAATTTGGTTACCATTTGGGCGCGAACCGTTTGGATGTACGCAGAGGCATCGATGGTCAGGATCAATATGGCAACTCAGTTCTTGTAGGTCGACTCCAGGCGAATCCAACGTCGACAATCACTATTGCGGGAAACTTCTATGGCACAATTGCGAATGCCCGAGTAAATGACAGTCCCTTTGCACTTCCCGCAGCGTTTACCGCACCTGGACCATTCCCCCGCGCCATTGCCGGAGTCACCTTTCAACCCGATTTCAACAACCCTGATCAGGGGCGACGTAACCGCCTCCTGGTGGGCTCAGGTAGATTCTCGCAAGCCGTAAATGAAAAGGTCTCTTACACCGTCGCTTACCAACACGTATCGAGCAACAGGCGTAACTACAATGGTCCAGAAGTGGATCCGGAAT
>DATFRK010000087.1:0-5488 GCA_035263325.1 Pyrinomonadaceae bacterium
TTCGTCTTTTTCGTTATTTTTGTTTATTTCGTAATCTCTCTTCATCTTTTCAGTTTGGCCAGATGGAATTCGAGTTGGACTGTTGCCAGGCGTTTTTTGATCTCTTCGAAGGTCTGCCAATCAAGCAACTGCTCACTGCGCATCTTCAACGTCATCTCCAGTAGGGGCGCGTAATCCACGAAGATGCTCTTCGACAATGGAGCATAACCTGGCACTCGCACTTTCAGCCGTGCGGTTGCCGGCACTTTGAGCGTGAGCTTTCCATTTTTGAATTCGTGCTTCGACTGTATTACCGCCGTCCGCCCCAAAATAAGCAAAGCCCGTTCACCGCAGACGCAGAGCACGCAGAGAATTCGCAGAGAGAAGAAGTGCGATGACGATACCAGAGAAGAGAAGAAGAGAGGAGTTCGAGAATTCTCCCAACTTCTTCTTCCTCTCCTTCTCTCCTCTTCCCCTACTTAATTCTTCTCTTCTCTCTGCGAAATCTCTGCGTGCTCTGCGCTCTGCGGTGAATGGGCTTTATACAATGAATTTTTCTGCTATTTACTTATTCTATTTCCGCCAGGATCCGACGATAAACCTGCCGCGCATGATCATAAGCAGCGGCGGCCTCTGCCCGTTCCTTCTCCGTGATCCGGGGCGCCTTCTGGCTCCAACATTGATCCACCGCTTTGAGCAGCCACTCGGCGCTCTGGCGCGAAGCGCGCACCGGCTTGCCGCCTATGGTGATGAAGATCGGATTGGTGTGAGAGGAAGGCAAAATCCGGAGCGCGACCCAACTGCTGCGTTCGACCGGCACATCAAAAGACAGTTCTTGCAGTGAACCATCGGCGAGGAGATTTTTCTTCGCCACCGGCTGACCATTGACGACCATCTCCACCGGCACCTCGCGCGTGTTGCCAAGGCGTGCGCGTTCCAGGTCCCAAAAGGGCTTCTGATCATAGCGCTGCCTGCGAATCGTTTCGTTCGGCTGCTCATCGAGCCGTGCCGCCACCCTGGCCGTCACACGAACGGTTCCCGGTTTGTCCAACTTGATCTCGCTCCCATTAGTGCCGACCAAAAGGCCGTTCACGCGAAAATCCATTAAATGGCTCTTGCCGTCTGAGACGTAAGATCGCCCGTCGCGCAAACCATCCACCCAGGGATCGAAGTCGAGCTTCCCATCCATCTTGACGTAGCTGCGGCCCAGGCCCACGCGCTCGCCATAAACGCAGGGAAAATCGGTTTCACCACTGATGCGCGTGCGGAACCCGACATTGAGCGTGTGGTACCAGACGTTGAGTTCCCAGACGTACGGCGTGTCAACGGCTGAAATCAGGTCGACTGCGTCGTGTGTCACATCGATGACGTATTCGTTAGCGCCGATCCCGTCAAAGCGTGGCATTTCAGATGTCGGCAAGTCTTTGCTCTGGACCGCCAGGCCAAAACCGGAATGTGTGAAGCCGACCACCGCGCCCTGCGCTTTGCCCCATTTGAGAATCGGCAAATCCCATGAGGGCCAATCCTCGATAACTTTTGTGCCGGGATAATCTTGATTCTTGAGGCGCAGCAGCATCAGATGGCCGTTATGGCTCGACGGAAAACCTGAGACCTCGATGTCGTAGCGCATGAGATTTTCGGGGCTCGAGAGTTTGTTGACTTTGGCCTCGAAGAATTGTTTCTGATAGTAGTAACACGGCCCCCAGGTAAGGACCGACCCCACGTTAAGCGACTCACCGAGAATGTGGCGGATCATATCTTCCGGCAAGACGCCCTGTGTCGGGCTCTCGTAATGCGCACAGCCTGCGGCGTGAATATGATGATCGCCCGAATACCAGCCGAGCCTGGCTGCGTCAATCCAGCGTTCCAGGCGGAAGGTCGCCGTCGGCCGTGTGCCCGCGACTACTTTGAGCGCCTGTCTTTTGACCAGATATTCCGGCCCGCGCGTGAACTCGACCGTGTAGTTGCCGGCCGGGAGTTTGACCCTCTCGCCATCCGTGCGATAGACCTGCGGGTGAAACCCGAAGTCGGGCGCGAGGCGTTTCGCCTGTGATGGATAGGTGTGATCCTGTGTGTCGCGAATGATAAAGGAGGCGGTGGTCGGCTTTCCTTTCTCATCAAAGATGCGGAGAGTCACTTCTGTGGAAGAGCGAGAGGTGAAGAAAATATTCAGGTCGCCGCGGAAATCGCTCTCCTGCTTCTCCGGGCCGACCTTGAAACTGAGCTTTGCTTCTCGACGGCCAGGATCACGGCTGTAAAGTTGAAGTATGCGGTATTCAAGATTGAGTCCCGAAAGCTCCGGTTTGAGCGGTGGCTTGTTGTACAGGCTGGTCTCGAGCCAGCGAGTGGCGACATCGCGCTGCGTGATCGCGGGCTTAGGGCTATGGGATAACGGACTATCAGGAGACGCCTTCGCGCGGGCATAAATCGGCAGTGCGTTGGGACTCTCGACCTGGAGTTGCCCCGTCACGCCCGCTTCGTTGCGGACTTTGACCAGAAATGTCCGCCAGCCCTGTTCGGCAAGTTCGGGCTTGGCAGCTCCTTGCGCTACCTTGAGACGACCTTCCGGATTGATCTGGATGTCAGCCAGGCAGTAGCGGTCGAGCACGTTCTGAACTTCACGGATGACCTGCGCTGCATCGGACTCCTTTGCAGCCTGCTCCAACGCTTGCGTATCGGCAGGGCTGAGTGGCGCACCCAGATAACTCAGCACTTCCACCAATCGCTTGACCTGTGCTATCAGTGGTTGCAGTTCCACCTGCCCAACCTTGGGTGACTCCTGCGCCGCGAACGGCGCAGACAAAAGCATTACCACGAGCCAGAGCGCGGCTGCGCGTGAGCGAGTCGCAGAGGCAGACTTGAGGTTTCTCATCGCTTCCTCCTTGTGTTGGAAAATTGGAAATCAGGGATAAGCTGGTGTTGCAGCCCCGCAGCACCTGGCAAACTATACTGCTCACCGTCGTATTTTGCACATTTTTCTGGCCAATGAATCTTCATTTTCCTATGGCACATTGCGGCTAAAACTGGAAAATGAAGATACTTGGGGCCAGCTCGAGCAAGTCCGGGTTTCCAGAGCCTATAAGAAAATGCTGAAGTAAGGAGCTTTCTTTGGCATTTCTGTAAGTTCGAAGCCAACACAACGTGCCTTGTCAAACTGGTCAAGTCGGATGACAATGTCACCGTTTTTGGCATTCCAGGGTTGCAGTCGCTACCAAATCTAACCAACAGGAGCTACGATCATGAAACACATTGCTCAGACTGTTCATCTGACCTTGCTGGCCAGCCTGTTGCTGCTGGCGGCATCGAGCACGGCAGCTCAATCCCTGACCGGCCAATTGATCGGAACGGTCACCGATGAGAACAAGGCTGTCATACTCAAGGCTGTCGTCACACTGACCAACGAACTTAGCGGCGACGTGCGGAAAACCACGACTAATACCGAAGGCGTTTTTGCCTTCGCCGCGGTGCCGACCGGAAGATACCAGCTTACGGTTGAAGCGCCTGGCTTCAGCAAATTCGAGATGAAGGGGCTGACGCTCAACCCCGGCGACAAGCGCACGCTCGACAACCTGACGCTCAAGACCGGTACAGTCGAGAATATCGTTGAAATCACGGCGACGCCCGAACTCGCCCAGCTCGATAGCGGCGAAAAGAGCACAACTATCACTGGCGCACAGATGCAGAACCTTTCGATGGTTGGACGCAGCGCGGCGGAATTACTGAAAATCTTGCCCGGTATGACCCCGATCACCGGTCTCGATAATCAGCCTGGCTACAACGGCGAAGCCATCGGCATCAACGGCAATGGTGACGGTGGCAAACAGAGTGCATTGGGCAATTTTTCGGGCAACGGCACCCGCGCCGAAGCGATGGACATCGTCGCCGACGGCGCGCACGTTTCTGATCCGGGCTGCAACTGCGCCACCCCGGTCAACATCAACCCCGATATGGTCGCTGAATTCAAAGTGCTCTCGTCCAACTATAGTGCGGAAAATTCCAAAGGCCCCGTCGTTCTCAACGCCATTTCGAAAGCCGGCGGCAAAGAGTTTCACGGGATGGCCTACGGTTATTTGCGCGATTACCGGCTGAATTCAAACGACTGGCGCTTTAACCGGGTGGGGCAAGCGCGTCCGGAGAGCAAGTACTTCTTTCCCGGTTTCAACCTGGGCGGTCCGGTGTTGATTCCGGGCACGGGATTTAACCGGAACCGCAAAAAACTTTTCTTCTTTGTCGGCTTCGAATACTACAAACAGAGACTCGATACGGGCCTGTTGCAGGCGCGCGTGCCGACCGAAGCAATGCGGCGCGGCGATTTTAGCGACGCGGCTTACCAGAGCAAATTTCCTTCGACTCAGATCAACCGGCAGCCGGGCAATAGCAACGGCCTCACCGGGATCACGAACGGTATTATCCCAACCAGCCTGATTGATCCCGTCGGACAGAAACTGCTCAACTTTTTCCCGCTGCCGACGGTTGATCCATCGTCGAATCCCTTCGGCTTCAATTACATCAAATCGCTGCAACTCGATCAAAACATGAAACAGATTCTGACACGTATTGATTGGAGCATCAGCGAGAAGACCAAGCTTTACGCGCGTTACAACCTGCAAACCGAATTGCAGCGCTTCCCCGTCGCCCTTTGGGCCGGGCGCACGCCGGGGCAGGTTCCCTATCCAACCGAGATTCAGGGATTGAATCGCACCGATTCGGTCAGCGGCAGTTTGACACAAGTCTTTTCACCGACCCTGACCAACGAGGTCGTCTTCGGCTACACATATATTGATTTTCCGAACCAGTACGCCGAACCCAAAGCCGTGGACAAACAAACGCTGGGTATCAACTTCCAGGGGCTGTACAAGAACGGCTATCCGTTCGTGCCGAACGTCAACGTCGGCGGCAGCCAGGCGTTCTATCAGAACAACGGCGGGTTCGAGCCGATTCTGTTCGCGCGCAAGCATCTCCTGACTTTCGCCGACAACATGACCAGGGTGCTCGCGCGCCACACTCTGAAAGGCGGCGCGTATTTCCAGTTCACCGTCAACAATCAGCCGTCGAGCGGCAACACGCAAGGCGCGATCACGACCAACACCGGCAGCGGCATATCGAGCGGCAACGCTTTCGCTGATTTGTTGATCGGACGCCTGAACGGTTACAGTGAACAGAACGTGAACGTTCTTAACAACATGGGCTTCCGCACTTTCGAGTTTTACGCGCAGGATAGCTGGAAGGCGGCGCCAGGGCTAACGCTCGATCTCGGCGTGCGCTTTTACCGGATGGGTTTGTGGTACGACCGCGAAGGCATCGGTTTCGCGATCTTCGATCCGGCGAAATTCAATGCGGCAGACGCGGCGGGAGGTAAATTGCCGGGCGTGTCGTGGAACCAGATTGACGACCGCTTCCCGTTATCTGGTGCAAGCGTCAGGCCGTTGTTTGTCGCGCCGCGCTTCGGGTTCGCGTGGAATCCATGGGGTGACAACAAAACAGTATTCCGTGGTGGTTTTGCGATCAA
>DATFRK010000088.1:0-9165 GCA_035263325.1 Pyrinomonadaceae bacterium
CTGAATCAGAAGCGGCAGCCAAGGCAAGTCCCAAAGAGGTTGAGGCAGAACTTCGGGCTCAGATCGAACGCGCCAAGTCCGTCGGCATTCAACCTACTCACTTCGATTCTCATATGGGCACCCTTTACCAGAACAAGGAACTTTTCGACATCCTGCTGCGCCTGGGTCGCGAGTACAAAGTGCCCATCCGACTGCCGCGGGAACTGGTACAGGACGTAGCCTACCTGCCTTCACTGTTAACTCCTAACGATGTAGTGATCGATAGGATGATAACTATTAATCCGAGTGTGACCGCCGAGGGCTGGAGCAAGTATTACGCCGACGAGCTTAAGAGCATGCAGCCGGGCATTACGGAAATGGTGGTCCATATCGCGTACGACGACGCCGAAATGAAGGGCATGACGTTCGATCATCCAAACTGGGGTGCTGCGTGGCGTCAGCGCGATTTCGACTTCCTGACCAGCGATAGTTTTCGGACGCTATTGAAGGAGAACAACATTAAGTTGGTCACCTGGCGTGAAGTGGCCAAGCTAATCCAAAAATAACTAATGGCACAACAAAAAACCCCTCGTCGTGATTTTCTCGCCGTCGCTGGTATATCGCTCGCCGGTCTCGCTCTTCCGCGCCGCACGGACGCGCAGGCGAAGGAACTAACTCTCTACGTCGGCACCTACACATCCGGTAAGAGCGAAGGAATTTACGTTTACCGGGTGAACGCGACCACCGGTGAGCTAAAGCACTTCAGCACGACCAAAGGCGTAGCTGATCCTTCTTTTTTAGCCATTGACCACGAGCGCCGCTGCCTTTACGCAGTCAACGAGGTCGAGCAATTTGGCGGTAAAGCAAGTGGCGCGATCAGCGCGTTTGCGATCGATCAAAAAAATGGCAATTTGAGTTTCTTGAATCAGCAACCCTCGCTGGGCGGCTCGCCCTGTCACTTGTTGGTAGACAAAACCAACAAGTTCGTACTCGTGGCCAATTACACCGGCGGCAATGTTTCCGTATTGCCGATCAAAGCCGATGGCAGTTTGGGCGTGGCAACCGACATGGTCCAACATCACGGCTCCAGTGTGAATAAAGAAAGGCAGGAGGGGCCACATGCACATTGCATTGAATTGGATAAGGCTAATCGCTTCGCATTTGCCGTCGATCTAGGCCTCGACAAAATCTTGATTTACAAGTTTGATGGGAAAGGTGGCAAGCTCGTCGCTAACGATGTTCCGTTTGCGCAGCTGAATCCAGGTGATGGACCACGTCACCTCACTTTCCATCCCAGCGGGAAGTACGCGTACGTCATCAATGAACTAGCCGGCACCATAGCGGCGTTCAGTTATAACCCGGCAAACGGCTCGCTCCAGCAAATACAGACAGTGCCGACGCTACCTCAGGGCTTCGCGGGAGCCAATACAACGGCCGAGATTGCTGTAACTCCTTCGGGGAAGTTTCTCTATGGCTCAAATCGGGGGCACGACAGCATCGTCGGGTTCGCGGTCGACCCAAAGACAGGCAAGCTCACATTCATTGAGCACGTGTCGACCCAGGGCAAGACTCCGCGTAACTTCACCATAGATCCGACCGGAACGCTCCTTTTGGTTGCGAATCAAGAATCTAATTCGATTGTGAGTTTTCGCATTAACCAAGGAACAGGACAGCTTGAGCCAACGGGAAAGATGATAGAAGTGCCTACTCCGGTCTGTCTTGTTTTAACGAACCTTGTTCCTGGAGGAAGATGAAACTGCGAACAATAATTCTCGTCAGCCTGCTGATCTTCAGCCCCTTGAGCACCTTGGCCCGACAGGGAGCAGTCACCCCGAATCCCGCGAAGCAGCTCAACTTAATGCCAGTGCCGGCTGCAGTTGAACTCTTGCCTGGTCGACTGGCTGTTGACGGTACCTTCAAGGTATTAGCAAAGGACTACTCAGACGCCAGGCTACAGGCCGGAATTGCGCGGGCAATGCGACGCCTGGAAGGGCGCACCGGAATAATCGTTCCGGCGGCTCCCGCAGCAGATGAGAACAGCGCGACACTCCTTATTCGTTGCCAGAGTGCAGGTCAGAATGTTCCTTCCCTGGATGAGAATGAAAGTTATCGGCTTGAAGTTTCAGACAAACAGGTTCAACTAACCGCGCCGACTGTTGTTGGTGCATTACGCGGGCTGGAGACTCTGCTGCAGTTGCTGGCGAGTGATCGCAATGGCTATTACCTGCCCGCGATCAGGATTCAAGATCAGCCGCGGTTCGCCTGGCGCGGGCTGCTAATCGACATCGGCCGTCACTATCAACCACCTGAGGTGTTGAAGCGAAATCTCGACGCGATGGCGGCTGTCAAACTAAATGTCTTTCACTGGCACCTCACCGAAGACCAGGGGTTTCGGGTCGAGAGTAAGAAATTCCCTAAGCTCCATTTGCTGGGTTCCGATGGGCTCTTCTACACCCAGGACCAGGTGCGGGACATCATCGCCTACGCGCGTGATCGGGGGATCCGAGTCGTGCCGGAGTTTGATATCCCCGGTCACAGTACTAGTTGGCTGGTTGGCCATCCTGAGCTCGGCAGCGCGCCTGGTCCATATCAAATCGAGCGCGGCGCTGGTATTTTTGAACCGGCCCTGGACCCGACTCGCGAACAAGTTTACAAGTTCCTCGATGCCTTCCTCGGTGAAATGGCCGCGCTCTTTCCCGACGCCTACATGCACATCGGCGGCGATGAGAACGAAGGTAAACAATGGGATCGCAATCCCCAGATTCAGGCTTTCATGAAAGCCAAAGGGATCCCCAACAACCACGCGCTCCAGGCTTACTTCAATCAGCAATTACTGAAGATTTTGCAGAAACACGGTAAGAAGATGATCGGTTGGGACGAGATCTTGCAGCCGGAATTGCCGCGCGACGCGGTGATTCAATCGTGGCGTGGACCTGCGTCGCTGGCTGACGCAGCGAAGAAGGGCTATGAGGGTATTCTCTCTGCCGGTTATTACATCGATCTCATTTATCCCACGACGCAACACTATCGCGTCGATCCAATTCCCGCTGACAGTACCTTAACCAAAGACGAAGCCAGACATGTCTTGGGAGGCGAAGCAACTATGTGGAGCGAATGGGTTAGTCCTGAAACCATCGACTCGCGCATCTGGCCTCGTACTGCCGCTATCGCAGAAAGACTCTGGTCACCACAGTCGGTGACCGATGTTGACGACATGTACCGGCGTCTCGCAGTGATCAGCCGGCAACTTGAAGAACTCGGTCTGACGCACAAGAAGAATTTCGGGATGCTGTTGAGACGACTGGCGGGCAGTGATGATATTGGTGCCCTGGCAACACTGGCGTCGCTGCTGGAGCCGGTCAAAGAATATCGTCGCGGCCAGTTGCGTCCTGCCACCATGCTGACGCCGCTAACGGGATTGGTAGATGCGGCCCGTCCGGACAGTGAAGCAGCGCGGCGCTTTGTGATGATGGTCGACGGATTTCTCTCCGACGCCCCACGCTTTCAACTCTACCGCGAGAATATTCACAGTAGCCTGGTCGAGTGGCGTGATGCGGGCCTGGCGCTGGAGCCACAGATGGACCGTTCGCCTGCTTTACACGAAGCGCAACCACTCGCAAAAGATCTCACTGAACTTGGCCGTCTGGGATTGGAGGCCCTGGCTTACCTCTCGGCCGGATCGGCGCCAACCCAGGAGTGGCGGGATGCGAGCCTGGCAAGACTGGATGAAGCTGCTAAGCCGAAAGCTGCTTTGGAATTTGTGCACGTCGCCAGTGTCAAACAACTCGTAATTGCGGCCTTCGAATTACCTCAACTCAAATCCCTCGAACCACTCGAATGGAAGAAGCGAGTCACGACACTCGCCAGTCCTGCCTCAAAATAGAGAACCGGGACCGGTAGCGACCGGATGCTAAGGTCAAAAAATTGACCTCAGAGAGTTGACCGTGGCATCCCGTCGGTACCGCTCCTGATGTTCTCTATCGGTCACAAATCCCACCGGTGTCCGGTCTCTCCTTTGTCCAGTCGATACCAAAGCTGCAAAGGAGTTGCTCAATGTTCGGACGCCGTTCGTGGTGGAACATCCTGCCACTTTTGTTGTTCTCATTGGCCCTGATATCAATCAGGGAACAATGTTTGGCCCAATCGACCACACCGCCAAAATGGCAGCCGATAGGTACGCGACCCCTGTCAACCAATAGTCCCACCAAGGATGAAGACCCGAGTGTTATTTGTGGACAGAATGGCTTTGTCTATGTTGCCTGGTTCTCGGACCGCGGCGGTAACGCAGATATTTACCTGACCGCCACCAGCGACGGCCTTAGTTGGAAGGCGCCCATTCGAGTGACGACCAGTCCCGAAGGTGACTTCTATCCAAACCTTTTCCAGGACTACCAGGGAATCTTCCACCTCGTCTGGTTTCGTTGGAGCGCACTGTTTCGCGGACACATCCTCCACAACACCTCGCTCGATGGCCTAACCTGGCACCAGGAAAGTGAAGAGTTGGTGACCTCGGAAACTGACGTTGACGACTGGGTCCCTACCATCACGCAAGCACCGGACAGCACACTGCTCGTTTTCTTTGTTAGCAGCCGGCGAAATCCAACGAATCCTACCAGCGACATTTACCTGGCGACGAAACGTTTAGGAGCGACTGGCTGGAGTCAAGCGGTTGCTCCGGCTGGTCTTAACAGCGCCACCGAACACGATCAACTTCCCTTCGCAACACAAACGGGAGACCAGCTAACGCTCGTCTGGGTGCGTCACGATACTTCCGCGATCCTGCCCTGGACCAATCCCAAGTCAGATCTTTACTTTTCGACCTCCAGCGACGGTCAACACTGGGCCACGCCAGGCAAGATCACCAATGAGACTGGGAACGTCGTTAACTTGTTTCCCGCGCTCTATGCCAAACCAGACTACCAATGGTCCCTGATCTGGTTATCGAACAAACCAGGTCACCCCGTGCTATATGAAATGCCGCTGGCGAATGCAACGATCTATCCCGAGGGCAGGATCAGAAACAAACGGTTCGGAGTCGGCTATTCCCATCGCGTCGCGCCTACGCCGACTCGCGGTATTTACATCGGGGTTTGGGTTGAAGGTCCTGAAGGGGCGCAAGATATTTTTTATCGCTTGTTTAAAAGAAGTTGAGGAGTTTTATTGCCAACTCAACTCACAAAGACTGCGCAGTCGGGAAGGGGGTAAGCGGCTGGCCACTTCAACTAACAATCCGAACAACTGAGCGCATCTCCGCTGACGCTGCCAATGACACACCTTGCAACCGCAAGTTGGATCATGACAGCACCAGTAACTAGGAAAGGGGCTATCGGTGAAAGGTCAGCGGAGTGCGCTCAGTTATCCGGGTCGCAAGTTGAATGGGCTTTCCAACCGCGCAATCTTAGTAAGTTCTGCTCAACTGCTCAGGCGGCGCTCTGCCAATCTGGAGGTTCGGGAGGCTTGGGCGACTTCTTGAAAAATTTCCAGGCCACCGCTCCCGCAGGCAGGAGTAGTGTGGTTAGCAGGAATTGCCAGTAGCTCCTGATGAACTCCTGGGCGTAGTAGAGATAACTCGTGCTCACCGTAATATCGTTTTCGTAAACCTTGATACTTAACGGTGCGTTCTGCTTTTTAGGATCGTCCAACAACACGCTGGCCACCAGGCGCAGCTTGTGAGCTCCTGACATTCGCGGGGTGACGTCGAAGATCCATTCGGAAGCAGCGTCGCCGCCAATAGTTTGCCAGGCCGGCTCTCCAGCACGAGGTTGCTGTCTTCGTACTTCGAAAGCTTCCGCTTCTTCACTTATCAAGTCGACGGCCATCACGTCCTTGATCTTAATGTCCTGCACCGTAACATTGCGGTTATTCTCGACTATCACCTTGACGTCGTTAGTAATTCCCTTCGCGATGCCTACTCTGATCACGGTGCTTTCTCCCAGCTTCATGATACTGGGAATCTGGTAAACGATCTTTCCCGTTACCATTGAACTGACTTGCTCGTCCACGGTAAGTGGTCGCGCGTTGACGTTGGTATTCGTGTTACTACCGTCAACGTTGGTATTGACGTTTACATTGCCGTTCTGATTCTCAGCGGGACTGGGCATCGATGAAGGTCGAGCTGTCGCGGTTGGAGCAGCAGTGGCGGTGGGTGCAGCTGTCGCAGTCGGAGCGGCTGTTGGCGTTGGGGTTTGCGGCGGCACTGGAGTTGGTGTGGGCCTGGTAGTCATCCTCGCCACTGAAACATCGAGTTGCTTTTTCTCTCCAGTCGCTAACGGCCCGGTACCAAACCCGCGCAGGGTCAGTATTCGATCTTCGCGCTGAAAACGAGCACCGCCATGAAAACTGACCTTGTAAGTTCCCGGCGGAAGATTCTGAAATGAATACTCGCCGTTGGCGTTAGTAGTGGTAGTAAGACTAACTGGGCCTTCAATTTTTACCGTCACACCGGCTTGAGCATCACCACGACTGACGACCCGGCCAAATATCCGGCAGTCCCAACGCTGAGGGACGAGACTGGACGAGTGAAACTCAAGCGATGAACTCGCCAGGCTGAGGGACGAAGCGCGGTGTTCAGGATGGGAAGGAAAAGCGCAAAGTTCAGAGGCCGCGCCAATCAGACAGAAAAACAGGCTGAGGAAGAGTGCTTGCGAACTCATAAGCAGGAACCTCCTGTCGTCGCGCTCGCCAATACTACCTCATTGACCGCCCCCGACGGGCAAAGAATTTTCTAACCTCAGCGTCTTCCGCTCACGTCGATGCAGGCTGCGGAAGTCCACTCCCCAGCCGAGACGGGCCCCTGGCCAGTGATTTTTCCCATTTATGATAAAGTCCCCGCATGAAAATCACTCGTCGTCGTTTCCTGGCAACATCGTCAGCCGCATGTGTGTTGGCGAAAAGCGAACTAACCTCAGGGTCAACTATTGAATCATTCATCTCAGCAACACATTCAACAGCGGCAGCGAAAGAGGTGACGGTCTACACCACCGCTGATAACAGTAAGTACCGCCTATCTCAAACTGACAAACTACCCTTCAAATCGATGGGTCAACCACTCGAAACACAGATTTGTGTATTCGTCGATCCGGGCCGCACCTTTCAAACAATCTTGGGGATCGGCGGCGCCCTAACTGATGCTGCGGCGGAAACTTTTGCAAAACTGCCCGCGGCGAAGCAACAGGAGGTTTTGCAGGCCTACTACGACCCGCAGAACGGCATCGGCTACACGCTGGCGAGAACGAACATCCACAGTTGTGATTTCTCAAGCGGCAGTTATACCTATGTGACCGAAGGCGACAAAGACCTGAAGTCGTTTAGCGTGGACCACGACAAGCAGTTTCGCATTCCCTTCATCAAGCAAGTACAGAATGCCGCCGGCGGCAAATTAGCGATCTTTGCCAGTCCCTGGAGTCCGCCAGCCTTCATGAAAAGCAACAACGATATGCTGCATGGAGGGAAGCTAAAGCCGGAGTACTATCAATCCTGGGCCACCTACTACACGAAATTCATCAAAGCCTATCAACGCGAAGGCATACCGATCTGGGGCATTACGATTCAAAACGAGCCCATGGCTACGCAAACGTGGGAGTCGTGTATTTATTCCGCCGAGGAGGAGCGCGACTTTTTGAAGAACTATCTTGGCCCAACCATGAAGAAAGAGGGCCTGGGCGACAAGAAGATCATCGTGTGGGATCACAATCGCGATCTTGTTTACCAAAGAGCAAACACGATTCTCACTGACCCGAAGGCGGCGCAGTT
This sequence comes from Pyrinomonadaceae bacterium, assembly GCA_035263325.1. GTDB lineage: Bacteria > Acidobacteriota > Blastocatellia > Pyrinomonadales > Pyrinomonadaceae > PSRF01. Next base: position 7,732 of record DATFRK010000088.1, read on the forward strand.
TGTCTGGGGGATTGGCTTTCACTGGTATGAGCCATGGAGTGGCGGCGACGCGATGTTCGAGAATATCAAGCTGGTCAACGAATCATTTCCCGGCAAGAATCTGATTTTCACCGAGGGATGTGCCGACTCGTTTGATAGTAGCAAGATCAACGACTGGAAGTTGGGTGAACTTTATGGACGATCGATGATCAATGACTTCAATGGCGGGGCGGTCGGCTGGACTGATTGGAATGTGTTGCTTGATGAGACAGGTGGGCCAAATCACGTAGGTAATTTCTGTTTCGCTCCGGTTCACGCTGACACTAAGACAGGGCAACTCATTTACACCAATTCTTATTACTATATTGGTCACTTTTCAAAATTCATTCGCCCCGGCGCGAAACGAATCGCCAGTTCTCCGAGTCGCAGTGCGCTTCTTTCGACCGCCTTCGTCAACCCCGACGGAAAAGTGTCGGTGGTGGTCATGAACAAGACTGAGAAGGAGGTGCCGTATTTCTTGTGGGTAGGGGGAAACGCTGCTGAGGTTAGTAGCCCGCCCCATTCTATGCAGACGCTGGTGTTCTAGTCGGCGGTTCGTTCAACGCAACTGAATTCCTCCAACTGCCGTTGGTGGAATTTCCCGATTCAAGTCGCCGCTGTTCTCAAGAAAGGATCTGAACTATCGACCAACTGCCGCTGGTTCCTTTGAATATGAATATCGTGAGACTTCTCTTTCTTACCACTATTTTTGCAGCCCTGAGTGTGGCCCAGACAGCAACGTCATCCGCCCAGCAGAACCCTCTCCCACCAGGTGACCAGCCGATTGCTCGCACTGATCAAAACTCTCAGATCGCGCACCAGGAACTCCTAGAAAAAGCCAGGAAAGGTCGCATCGACATCTATTTCGCCGGCGATTCCATCACTCGCCGCTGGGGCACGAGCGACGAACAATACAAATCGTTTCTCGACAACTGGCGTGAGAACTTCTACGGTTGGAATGCGGCTGACTTTGGTTGGGGTGGCGACACGGTGCAGAACATTCTCTGGCGACTGCACAACGGAGAACTCGATGGCGTCAACCCAAAGATCATTGTGCTTCTCGCGGGGACCAATAATGTCGGCAAGCAGTCACCCGAAACCGCTGACGACCCGCGCGTCGCAGTGATCGCTGAAGGAATTAAAGCCATTCTAGCCTTGTGCCGGCAGAAAGCTCCCCGGGCCACGATCCTGCTGATGGGAATCACGCCTCGCAACGACAACATGGCCGTTATGCCAATCATCAATCGCGTCAACGAGCGGATCGCGAAGTTCGCTGACGGCAAGAAGATTCGCTACCTCAATATCAACCATAAACTTGCCGATAAAGATGATAAGTTGTTTGCGGGGACGACGAACCGCGACGGACTACATCTGGACGTAAAAGGTTACCAGGTCTGGGCCGACGCTTTGAAGCCA
>DATFRK010000089.1:0-11189 GCA_035263325.1 Pyrinomonadaceae bacterium
CTGGGCCGGCGGAAACGTGGCAGCATCGGACTGCCGCTGCCAGACACTGACATCAAGATAGTTGATCTCGAAACCGGGTCACGGGAAATGCCCCTGGGTGAAGAAGGCGAGTTGTGCATCGCTGGACCACAAGTTATGAAGGGTTACTGGAACCGGCCTGACGAGACAGCTATCGCATTACGCAAAGACGATCAAGGTCGCGCCTGGCTTTACACCGGTGACGTCGCGCGCATGGATGAGGAAGGCTATACCTACATTGTCCAGCGCAAGAAAGATTTGATAATCGTCAGTGGGTTCAACGTCTATCCCTCCGAGGTTGAAGGAGTGCTCTTTGCGCATCCCATGGTCAAGGAGGCGGCTGTTATCGGTGTGCCTGACTCGTATCGAGGTGAATCAGTTAAAGCCCTGGTTGTCTTGAAGGATGGCGCGACCGTTTCAGTTGAAGAACTGATTGCGCACTGCCAAAGCGGCCTGGCTGAATTCAAAGTTCCACAAACGATCGAGTTCAGAAAAGATTTACCGAAGACTGCCGTAGGCAAAGTCCTTTATCGAGTACTCCGTGAGGAGACTTAGTATCGCTACCTCAATAAACAAATGAACTACACCATCAACCGTGTTGTGGTAATTGGATCGGGAACAATGGGTGGCGGTATTGCGGCCCAGGTCGCGAACGCGGGCATCCCTGTCTATCTACTTGATATTGCGCCAAATGAATTGACCCCCGATGAAGAGAAGAAGGGCTTACAACTGGACCACCCGAAAGTGCGCAACCGGATAGTCGCTGCTTCATTTGAGCGATTGAAGAAAGCAAAGCCGGCAGCATTCTTCAGCGCACCAGCGTCTGAACTGGTAACAATCGGGAATCTTACGGACAACTTCGACTGGGTGGCCGAGGGCGACTGGATAGTGGAAGCGATCATCGAAAATTTGAGCGCCAAGCGTCAGTTACTCTCATGTATTGACGAGGTCAGAAAGCCCGCCAGCATTGTTTCCAGCAACACCTCGGGCCTGCCTATCGCGGCGATTGCTGCGGAAGCCTCGGCAAATCTCAAAGCACATTTTCTGGGCACGCATTTTTTCAACCCGCCCCGTTACATGAAACTCCTCGAAGTGATCCCGACGCCGGAGACACACCCGGACATCACCGAATTCATGAAGAGCTTCGGCGAAGTGCGCCTCGGTAAGGGAGTAGTTATTTGTAAAGACACGCCCAACTTCATCGCCAACCGCTTCGGCTCCATTTCCGGTGCCACTACTCTTGGCTTCATCCTCGATCATAACTACACCATTGAAGAAGCCGATGCCATTCTTGGACCACTGATTGGACGTCCGCGTACTGGCATGTTTCGTCTACAGGACCTGGTTGGGCTGGATGTGTCCAGTTCAGTCGGAGAGAACCTCTATGGCTTGATTGAACACGACGAAACTCGCGAGGTCTTGCGTCACCCAAAATTGCGCAACCTGCGGATGGGCCAGATTGAACGTGGGCGACTTGGTGACAAGACGGGCCAGGGTTTTTACAAGAAGCCAGCCAAAGGGGGCAAAGGCGATACGCTGACTCTTGATCTTGAAACAATGGATTATCGTGCTCGCCTGGAACCGGCCATTCCCTCCATCGCCGAGGCCATGAAGATCAAGCCACTCGCCCAGCGTTTGGAGTTCGTATTGTCACAGCAAGACAAGGCAGGGGCGTTGGCGCGTCACGCTATTTTTAATGCCCTGGCCTATGCCTCGCGTCGGGTACCAGAAATCACCGATCAGATTGTGAATGTCGATCGCGCGGTTCGCTGGGGGTTCTCGCATGAGTTAGGTCCTTTCGAAATCTGGGACGCCCTCGGAGTGCGCCAGACAGTTGCGGCGATGGAGTCAGAAAATATCCAGCTCGCTTCCTGGGTAAAAGAGATGCTTGCTGCGGGCCACGAGACTTTCTACCAGTCTGACAATGGGCGCTTGAGCTACTACGATCCGGCGTCCAGGTCGTATGTCGTCGAACAAGTCGATGAACGCAAACTGGATCTGCATACCTTGAAGTCATCTGGCCGTGTGCTCCGTGAGAATAAAGGCGCAAGTTTGATCGATCTCGGTGATAGGGTTGCTTGCCTCGAGTTTCACACCAAGATGAACACACTTGACGCTGACATTCGAGAAATGCTGATCGAGGCGGTTGCGGAAATCCAGGCCGGTAACTGGGTGGGAATGGTTATTGGCAATCAGGCGCAGGATTTTTCAGTGGGGGCAAATCTTTCCGGTGACTTTGGCGCCCATACTGCCGAATCAATTGAGCGCGGCGTGAAGTCGTTGCAAGACGCGCTCATGTTAGTGCGTTACTGCTCGAAGCCGGTGGTCACGGCGCCAGCGGGACGAACGTTGGGAGGCGGTGCAGAAGTCTCAATGGCTGGAGCGGTCACGGTGGCGGCGGCAGAAACGTACCTCGGCCTGGTGGAAGTAGGCGTTGGTCTAATTCCTGGCGCCGGAGGATGTAAGGAATTGGTGCGACGGGTGGTGTCACCCGCCATGCACGCAGGCAACAACGACCCGCTACCGTTGTTGCAGCAAGTATTACAGACGATCGGAATGGCGAAAGTTTCTACCAGTGCGGCGGAGGCCAGAACCTACGGCTTCCTCACCGATCGCGACCACATTGTGATGAATCGCGACCAGCAAATTGCTGCCGCTAAAAACGTTGTGCTGGAGGTTGCGGCTGACGGTTATGCGCCACCGGTGCGAGGTAAAGTTTGCTACGCTTCCGGACGCGACGCGTTAGCGGCCTTGCGTGCGGGTTTGTACGTGATGCAACAAGGCGGCTACATGAGTGAATATGATCTTTATCTGAGCGGCAGAGTGGCGCATGTCTTGTGTGGTGGCGAACTGTCGTCGTCACAATGGGTCGATGAACAATACTTTCTCGATCTGGAGCGGGAAGTGTTTGTGGCCCTGTGCGGTGAACCAAAGACCCAGGAGCGTATCAAGCACATGCTGCAGACTGGCAAGCCGCTACGGAATTGATTTTTGATTTTTGATTTTTGAGTTTTGATTGCCCCGCACACTCTGAGTTCGTTAACTCGATTGAGATGTGAGGCAATCAAAAATCAAGAGTCAAAAATCAAAAATCAGTTGGAAGATAGGAGCGTACTATGAACGAAGCCGTCATTGTTGCCGGCGTGCGCACTGCAGTCGGAAAAGCGCCGCGCGGTACTCTGCGCACCACTCGTCCGGATGATATGGCCGCGGCGGTTATGGTCGATTTGTTGCGACAACTACCTCAGTTACCACCCGAAACAATTGACGACGTCATCATCGGCTGCGCTACTCCGGAAGCTGAGTCAGGCGCGAATGTGGCGCGCATCGCAGCGTTGCGCGCCGGGCTACCACACGAGGTGCCGGCCGTCACGGTAAATCGCTTTTGCTCTTCCGGTTCGCAAACGATTGCCATGGCTGCCGAACGCATCATGGCGGGGATGGCGGAGTGTATTATCGCTGGGGGCACCGAATCGATGAGTCTCTTGCGCGGCAACACAAGATTCAGACCTAATCCGTACCTCGTGGAACACCGGCCCGATGTCTACCTGAGCATGGGACTTACTGCGGAGAACGTGGCCCGCAAGTATCAGATTACTCGCGAAGAAGCTGATGCGTTTTCCTATCGCAGTCATCAGCGCGCCTTGCAGGCCCAGGCTGCTGGTCGCTTACAGGACGACGGGATCGTGCCCTTGCCGGTTGAGATCAGTGAAGTTGGCGCGGATGCCAAGTTGAAGAGCAGTAGTCTTACGTTTGCAGTGGATGAAGGACCACGTGCCGACACCACCCCGGAAGCGTTGGCCAAACTACGTCCGGTCTTTCACGCGCAAGGCACAGTGACAGCCGGCAATTCGAGTCAAACGTCCGATGGCGCGGCGGGAGTGGCGGTGATGTCGCGGCAGCGAGCCGAATCACTTGGCTGTAAACCCCTGGCGCGCTTTGTTTCTTATGGTGTTGGCGGCGTGCCGCCCGAGATCATGGGAATGGGTCCGGTGGTAGCAGTACCGAAAGCGTTGCGGCTCGCCGGTTTGCAGTTGGACCAGGTTGATCTGATTGAGTTGAACGAGGCGTTCGCCTGCCAGGCGCTGGCAGTTATGCGCGAACTCGGTTTGGACGATGAGCGAACGAATGTCAATGGCGGCGCAGTAGCGCTTGGTCATCCCCTGGGCGCCTCGGGTGCCAAGTTGACTGTGCAACTTTTGGGAGAGATGAGGCGGCGGAAATCGCGTTATGGAATGGTGACGATGTGCGTCGGTGGCGGCCAGGGTGCGGCCACAATTTTCGAGAACCTGCAGAACTAACTTTGGAGTGCGGTGCCTCGTCACCGCTTTGGGATCGTAACTCTCTCAAGTTCCGCGATCCCAAAGCGGTGACGAGGCACCGCACTCCAAAGGGAACCTCATTATTGCGACGCGCTAAAACTTGTTTCTTTGGCGAGGAATTCCTGCAGAGCGTGTTGGGCCAACTCCATCTGATCGGTAGTATAGATATGCCCAGCGTTGGGTAACAATTGCAACCTTGCGCCGGGGATGCGTTCCGCGATCAATTTGCTGTTGGCGCAGGGAATCAGCCGATCCGTTTCACCGTGAATTACCAGGGTTGGTACTCTAATCTGATCCAGTCGACTGTAAGCTTCCCACGCGAGTATTCCTTGCAACTGAGCGATGTAGGCTTCTTGTTTCGGAAGCCAGTTCCGGCGCATCGCAATATCTTCATCAATGAGGTGGCGCGGCGTGTTTGGATCGTAGATAAAAGGAACTGCTGCTTCGAGGGCTTCTTCCTTACCTGCCTGCCGTTGCATGAGAAACGCGATGACATCCGCCTCCGCTCTCACCGCGTGAGGTCCGCCAGGGGCAGTGCAACCAAGAATTAACGAGCGAACCCGATTGGGATACTGCAACGTAAACTCTTGCGCGATCATGCCACCCATCGAAACACCGTAGACGTGGGCACTCTCCACTCCGGCGGCGTCCAACACTGCCGCTGCGTCGGCTGCCATCAGGGAAATCGGATATGGTCCGGGCGGTGTGTCACTGCGTCCCACTCCGCGATTGTCCAAGGCTATGGTGCGGTAGTTTTGCGCGAGCAGGGGCCGGGTGCGGAACCACATCACCGACGGATAACCCAATCCCATTATTAATAGGAGAGGCTCACCAGTACCTTGTTCATCCCAATAAATCTTTGCGTCCTGGTTGTTTATGAATGGCATTTGCTCCGATGATACCACTGGCTTCAGCCAGTGGAGTTTCAATTTCAACCTAGAAAAAACAGGAAAAAGATTTCGTAGATACCACTGGCTTCAGCCAGTGGAGTTTCAATTTTAGCCTAGAAAAAACAGGAGAAAGCTCTCGTAGATACCACTGGCTTCAGCCAGTGGAGCTTCAATTTCAACCTATAAACTGCAACGGCTCGCTTCTGTTCTAATACTTGTTTCCCCTCTAGGCTGAAATTGAAACTCCACCCACTGAAGTGGGTGGTGTCTCGTGGTTCTGTCGTCGCGAACTAGGCTGAAATTGAAACTCCACCGACTGAAGTCGGTGGTCTCTCAAACTTGTTATCGTCAAGCACCTGCCGTCAGCTTCCCGCATCTTTTTGGGCTTGGCCTTCCACCAACTCAATCAGAATGTAGTCAGGACCCTCGATAAACGCGTGCTTGAGTTTGCCAACGACTTTGATTGGTTCGACGATCTTTACCCCTTCTGTCTTGAGGCGGGTCAGCGTCTCAGATAGATCGGCAACGCTGAAAGCAATGTGGTCCACCACTCGTCCTTTGGTTGGCGAAATTGCAGTCTGTCCCTGCCAATGACCAGCATACGCCTTTTTCGAATACTGAATCGGATAGATGATGATGTTGACGTTATCCATCAACAATGATGAGCTGGGCCCAATTTGGACGTCGCGATAGATGCGCGTCTCCCGGGAGGAGTTTCGGCGCGGGATGCCGAAGTGCGTCATATACCATTCACCTGCCGCGACCGGGTCTTCGCTGAACAGGTGTAGATGACCAAAGCGATGATTGCTTGATGTATTCAGTTCAACCAGGCCGTGATCCGGAGTTTCTACATAAGCGTAGAAAAAGCTACCGGTACCAGTGCCGCCAAGGATGTCGCTGATATCCGTCAGGGGAGTGAAAAACCTGGTGCCTAACTCCAGCTGCTTTTGGTAAGCAGCTTTCATATCTTCTGCGCCCCAACCGAAGTGCCAGATCGCCGAAGTGAGTTGCCAACTTGGCGCTGCTTTGACCTGATTGAATAACAGCCATGATTGTTGGGCCCACACCGCCGGCTGATCGAGAAATCGTCCCTCTTCGCAGTCAAACTTACTGGTGTAGAACTTGATAGCTTGCTGAGGATCAGTTGTATTCAGGTGTAGATGATGAAAATGGGCCAGCTGCGGCGCCGGTTGCTGAGCGGCTGACGAATAAAAGACTAGCACTGAGGAAAACAGAATGATGATGGATTGAATCGATCGGAAAGCCCTCATATCCGCGGCGCTCCTTCACCCGAGCTACCCATCTTCAACCCGACACTAATCATCCGCCCGGACCCAGCCGTACACCGCATTACTCCGCTGACCGCCTCCGTCTAAGTAGGCGCTCTTGATTCGTTCCAGGGTGTCTGCCGGTAAGGCCGTGCGTTTTGCTTTGACATCGATCTTGTAGAGTTTTGCGGCGTTCAGACCAAAGATTTTCGCTTTGTCCTGCTTGCTAAGTTTTTTGTAACCAAACTTTTCGCACATGTCGTCAGGCATCTGGAAACGTTTGAACGCATCAATGCCCCATTGCGGTGAACCCCACCACAAACAATCTGTGCCCCACACCACTCGGTCCACGCCATAGTACTTGATGTTCTTCCCTAGCCCGTGCGCGGCCATCACCGGATCAACCACCGAAAGCGTGTTGAAGAAACTGCCGAGTTCACAATAGACGTTGTTGATTTGCGGATTACGCTTCTTGATATCCATCAGTACGTTGTGCCAGAGAAAATCCCCGGTGGTTGGATCGTACTGGTTACTCTCTTTCCAGTTTGGCTCACTGGAACCATGTTTGATGGCTGAGTGATAGACCACGAAACTAACATCTGGATTTCTGAGCGCTGCTTTCTCAATGTCTTTCGGATTGGCCAGATGACCGAGCGTGCGCGACTGGTACGAATATCCTTTGTGCACACTGACGATCTTTATCCCGCGTTTGCGCGACTCCTCGATGAACCACTGGGCGTTATCGTCGTCTACCTGAAAACCATTTCCTGTTTGTGCGGGATCCGTGTGGCAATACCACTTCCAGGAGCTGATGCCATACACATTGATCTCGCGCTCCATCTGTTCGATCAAACTGGGCTTGTCCATCGAGTCAGTGGTCTTGTTCCAGTAATGATTAGGGGCGAGATTGCCGTGGTTGATCGCGCGTTGTGAGCCGGCCAGGTCATTAATCTCTCTGCGCGCCCTGGCCATCAGCCAACTGGGCAAAATCTTGCCGGAATAACCCGGTGTCCGTTCCATGTCGACGAGCACCTTGTTGTCTTTGTCGCGCAGCAGTTCGCGACCAGGGACGCCGGAGATCACCACCATCATTGTCTCGCTATCAAGAAACATCTCCTTGACGAAGTTCCTGAAGCCATAGGCCTCCGGCGTGTTCGACAGGTTGAAGCCCATGTTTTTCACAAACTCCATCGCCCGAAATCCGCCCAGTGGCAGGCCGTTAGTAAAGTGCGACTGGCAATCGATGATGAAGTACTCACTCTTGGGAAACTTCTCTGCAGTGGCCGCAGTTTCCCAGGTTTCAATTTCATCGACGTCCCAGACTCTACTCGCGAACACTTTGTTCTGGGCCAGGAAACAGGTCGCCAGGCCCATGCTGCTGGCCATAAATGTGCGCCGATCGATTCCCAGCTTCTTTACCCGCGTTTCCGCCATTTCGCCGATTAGCTCTTCGACCCGCTTTTGCGGTTCTGACTGGGGCCGGGGAATGAATTCCTCGTTCGACACGGCCTGCGTCGGCATGGGAATGTCGAGTCCTTTTTTCCGATCGCGTAAGACTTTACGGATCCACATGAGGTTTCTCCTCTTCTATTTCAACTCTTTAAGGTCAGCCGGGTTTGACTTAGCGCGAAGACGTCGCGCCATTGTTAGACCGCACTACTGGCAATACAGCCCGAGAAGGATGTAGCCGATCGTGATGGATCGAATTGGTGGCCACTCTTGTTTCCGTGTCGGCGCGCAGGGGCTTGCCTGTGTTTGGATTCGGATCAAAACGTGGACTATTCGAGCTGCTGATATGAATAGCGATGCGATGACCAGCATTGAAAATCAAGCTGGTGGACCAGAGATCGATTTTGCACTTGTAGACCTGGCCCTGCTTCATGAAAACCTCGTGATCAAACCCGTCCCGGAAGCGCGCTCGCAAAGCGGAATCCAGTACCAGTCTTTCACTGCCGTCCGGATAAACATCAATTAGTTTGGCCATAAAGTCGGTATCAGGTGCGTCACTCTCGGCCCACAGGTCCACGCTAACTCGCCCGGTCACCTCGAGCGGGGCTGTCAGTATGGGGGAAGAAAATTTCAAAACGTCGCTGCGTTCGCCGATGGCTCGCTGGTCCATTGGGCCCTTCTTCAAGAATAGATTGGCGCCGCCGATGGTCGGCACAGGAGTGGCGGGATCATATTTGTAGCTATCAACACTTTCCTGCTGCTGATTTGGTTTTTCGCTGAGCGTGCCGTTTGCTCCAAGATAGTAGGAGGTGCTGACTGAAGGCACGGGCCAGACTGGAGCAGTCTGCCAGTCGTTGCCGGGCGCTTTAGGATCGTTCACGTCGCCCATCACGTAGTAGCGTACGGGCGGTTCCTTCATGATTCCGTTGTCGACTCCTCTGAGCCAATACTCGAACCAGCGCGTCGCCAGTTCCAGGGGCAGGGAACCACCAAATGCTCCGACACCGGAATTCGCAGGATACTTAACCTCTTCAAGTTGCCCGTGGCCCCAGGGACCCATGATCAATTTCTGTTTGCCCGCGCCGGGCGTGGCAGCGTTTTTTTGCAGGCCGACGAAATTATCGATGTTGCCCTGGTTGAAAATGTCGTACCAACCGCCGTAGTTGTAAATTGGGATATGGATCTGGTTCCAATGCCGGGCCATGTCACTGCGGTAATAGAATTCGTCATGGATCTCGTGCTTAAAGATCTCTTGCAGCACTGACTCAGCTTTCTGTCGTTTGAGCCAGTCCTCATTCATCTCTTTGCGAAACACGCCACCGATGAAACTGGATTGTTCGTAAGTACTCGATCGGGCCACCATCACAAAGGCAGCCGTCAAATGCGGTGGGTTGGTCATCGCCGCTTCGTTGGCGGCGATTCCCATGGCGGAAGCGCCGTACATACCGACCTTACCGTTGGCCCACGGCTGTTTGCTGATCCATTCAATCGTGTCGTAACCGTCTACCCCATCATCAACGAACGGCCGGTATTTACCTTCGCTCTGAAACGTGCCGCGGCAGTCTTGCACGACGAGAGCGAAGCCGCGCCTGGTCCATTCGGCATTCGCGCGCGTTTGGGAGTTCTTGCCGTACGGCGTACGAATCAATACGACTGGCCATGGTCCTGGGCCGTCGGGGAGGAAGATGACGGTGGAGAGTTTGACGCCATCGCGCATCGGCGCCATTTGCTCGAGTGGGAGCTTGGCTGCCGTGGCCGCGGTTTGGGTAGCCGGTACGGTTAGTGGTGAGAACGGGAGCGCAGTTAGAGCGAGAGCAAGCAGCGAAACAGTAAGTAGTTTCTTCACCACGAACCTCTGTGCTATGGCTTTTTTCCGTGAAGGCTACCGAACGGTCGGTAAAGTACCATCGAGGGTGGTGGCCGTCAAGAGATCAGTGCACTTACTTCTTCACCACTCGCAGGGCAGACTTTTGCAGCCGTGCGTCGGGGCGCAGCAGACCATTGAAAGCGATCTTGGCAATCTGTTCCGCTACCTGTTCCTGCGTGAGGGACCCATTCTGGCGGAACCAGCGCGATAACCAACTGATCATTCCCAGGACGCTAAACGTCGCCGCAGTGGTATCGACGTCCTGCAGTTTACCTTGCTCTTTGATGGAATTGAGGAGAGCTCGTAAGCGATCGAAGTACTCTCGTTTGCGTCGCGTGATGATCCGGTTTTGAGCCGGGGTTAAGGCGGTAATCTCGTCGACGAGAATGGTAATGGCGCCCTGTCCTCTGGTTACCAGCTGCGCATGACTGGTGATGATAAAGTGGAGCCGCTCGACCGGATCTGCTATTGAAGCTGCGGGAGTCGCTACCTCCTCCTCCAACTCATCCAGGCCGAAGTTCATGATGTCAAACAGTAGCTCTTTTTTTCCATTTATGTAGTGATAGAGGCCGGCCTTCGTCATGCCCAACGCGTTCGCGATGTCGCTAATGGAGGTCGCGTCATAACCTTTGCGGAGAATGATCTGCGCTGCCGTACGATAGACTTCTGCGAGCCGTTCGTTGCTCGCAGCCGATTTCTTTTCAGTTTTCATCCGTATAAAGTCTCGAGGAATTAGAGCGAAATATTGCGCTTTACTCCCTGCCCGTGGTACCTTACCGACCGTCCGGTAGCTAAGTTTGTGATTGGTCCGTTGCGCAGTATAGCGGAGGGTTTCCTGCCGAGTGAAGCAAACTTTAAGGAGCAGTTAGAAGCCATGAGACGCATCTTTATTTTTGCAGTTCCGGTTGTCCTGTTACTTGCCTGCATGTTCACGATAACGAAGACCAGGGCCGAGAACAGCAGTAGTGCCGCAGAAAACGTGACCTTCAACAAAGACGTGGCGCCGATTTTCTACAAGAGTTGTACCGGCTGCCATCGCCCCGGTGAGATTGCGCCGATGTCGCTGCTCACTTACCAGGACGCGCGACCGTGGGCCAAGTCGATTCGCGAAAAAGTTAGTAATCGCGTGATGCCACCATGGCACGCTGACCCGGCGCACGGTGAATGGTTGAACGATAGAAGAATCAGTCAACAAGCAATAGACACTATTGTTGCCTGGGTCAGCAACGGCGCCAGGGAAGGAGAAGCGAAAGATCTTCCGCCGGCACCGGAGTACACCCCGGGCTGGCGCATCGGCAAGCCAGATCAAACTTTCTCGACGCCGGAACAGTCGGTGCCTGCTGACGGGGTGGTCAAATATCAATACATCACGGTC
>DATFRK010000090.1:0-4030 GCA_035263325.1 Pyrinomonadaceae bacterium
ATCAGCATGGAGATTACGACCAGCGCGACTCCATTTATCAGGGCGGCAATAATTTCAAGGCGGTAGTAACCGAAGGTCTTGCTAGAGGTTGCCGGGCGAGATCCGAACCAGACGGCGGTTAGGGCCAGGATCAGGCTGGCAACGTCTGTGAACATGTGGCCCGCGTCAGCCAGCAGAGCCAACGACCCGGTCCACCAGCCGCCTAGCATCTCAGCGACCATGTAAGCCGCGGTAAGCAGCAGCACGAGTCTCAACTTGCGCGTGCTGTCAGTTGGATGCCGGTGTTTGTGAGCATGGGCCACATGCCCTGCACCCATTGCAAATTCCTCGGATGAGGTCGTCATAACTAAATCTGGTCCAGTGCCTGTTCGATATCCGCAATAATATCGCCGGCATCTTCGATCCCAATGGCAAAGCGAACGGTGGCGGCAGAAACACCCGCCATTCGCAGTTGCTCGTCGGAAAAACCCACGTGAGAGGAGTAAAGCGGATAGCTAACCAGGGTCTCTACACCGCCTAGCGATGGCGCCGTGCGAACGAGCTTGAAAGCGTCGAACAGTTTCTCAGCTTCCTCTTCACCGCCAACCAGATCGACAGCGACGATACCGCCAAAAGCTGACATCTGTCGTTTAGCCAGCTGATGTCCGGGATCGTCTTCCAAACCTGGATAATAAACGCGCGCAATCCTGGGATGACTACGCAACCGGTGGGCAACCTTCAGGGCGTTGTCGCATGAAGCTTTGACGCGCACACTGAGTGTCTTGATGCCGCGGGTCAAGAGGTAGGCCGCAGCCGGGTCAAGGGTGGCCCCGATCATCACTGACACCTGCCGCACCCGGTCGACGAATTGCTTGCTGCCGGCTACGGCCCCTGCAGTCAGATCGGAATGGCCACCGAGGTACTTCGTGGCGCTGTGCATCACCGCGTCGATACCGAACTGCAGCGGTCGCTGTAATACCGGAGTAGCAAAAGTGTTGTCGACAATTGATACCACTCCAGCGTCCTGCGACATTGCGGCGGCTTCCACCAGATCTACGATTCGATTGATCGGATTCGCTGGCGTTTCAAACCAAAAGACTCGCGAACGTTCGCTGACAAGTTTCGGTAGTTGGCTCACCTGATCGAGCGAGATAAATTTAGCGCGCACACCCCAGCGACTGAGCAGAGTGCCGATGGTCTTGACTGACCCACCGTAAATTGAGTCGCAGGCAATAACCTCGTCGCCGGCTTCACACAAGGCCGCGAGCGCGCAAAACGTTGCGGCCGATCCGGATGAAGTAACCACACAAGCCTCGGCCTGCTCGAGCTTGGCGATGGTCTGTTCTAATGCGGCGACGGTAGGATTCCCGTAACGAGAGTAGAAGTAAGAATGGCTCAGTTCTCCGCGCGCGTAGCGGCGCATTTGATCGAAAGTGGCGAACGCATAAGTAGATGAATGAAAGATTGGCGGGACCACGGCGCCAAACGGCTGAATGGTCTTCTTGCCGCCGTGCACTGCGATGGTCGCTTCCCCGGGTTCACTTCCGGCTGATGTTACTTCTGGTTCCTCGGCACTTCTGGATGTCATGAATGGAAACCCTCGAGGTTGTTTAGAAAAGTTGCGCGCTAAAGAGTAGCAAATTACCATTGGGCGCAACAGGACAAGCAGCTATGCATTGCATATTCATCCATGGTCCCGTTGCCTCCGGGAAGCTGACAGTGGCCAGGGAGCTGCAGAAGCTTTCCCCGTTGCCCATCCATCATAACCACCTTGCGGTTGATGCGGCGCTCTCGCTGTTCCCATTTGGCTCCGACCCGTTCCGGCGGATGCGCGAGCAACTGTGGCGCACTGCGTTTCAGGAAGCTGCTCGTGCGGGCCAATCGTTCATCTTTACCTTTGCGCCAGAGGCAACTGTTCGCCGGGGCCTGATCGACGAATTGGTGGAGATTATCGAGGCCGTTGCAGGTAGAGTTTTGTTTGTTGAACTCACTTGCTCACAAGCGGAGATCGCACAACGCATCGATGCTACGGAGCGTGCACGCCACGGGAAGTTGCTCTCGCTTGAGCTTTATCAGGAACTCCGCGAGCAGGGTGCCTTTCAATTCCCTGCGCTACCCACGCCCGTAATCAGCATCGATACGGGCAAAATGAAGGCGGGAGAGGCTGCAACGGCAATCCACTCCAAGGTCAGAAGTGTTCTCAATGACAACTAACGTTGAGCCCTACAGGGTTGAATCCCTACCATCTAACAAGAGCTTGGAGTAGACTCAGCCCGACCGGCTTTGTATGACTCGAGTATTAGCACTAGTTCTCGCCTTTACGGTTGGCGTCTTTAGTAGCGCGGTTGTTTCGCGTCAGCGCTCAAGCCGCCAAGCGGAGAAGTCGTTGCTGCTTGATAGCAGAATCGACCAGTGGCATCGTCTTTATGAAGCTGCCGGAATGACAGGTGATGGTGAAATCAGAGTTGAAGTATTCAATCGGTTGCTCTGTTCGGATCGCGCGGGGCGATCGCTAGGCCTGATGATTGACGTTGATGGTCTTAGCAAATGCCGGCTCGATGATGGCACACTACAGGAATTGAACCCGCCCGGTGACTATGGTCCATTTGCCAAGCGCATTCTTGAATCACATCTCGACTGGTCACTAAACAATCTTGATTTTGTAGAGTCAGTCAGCAGCGCCGCCAAGGCCCGCCAATACGTGAGCCGGCATCAATGGCCCCAGTAATCCCTGCAGCACTGCAACAACGCTTTCCTCTTTCTGGCTCGAGTCTTTGTTAACAAGCTATTGAAGGTGGTGAATTAATTGTGCAACTGGGAAAGTTAATGATTTTTGTGCCTGACCTGGAAGAAGCAAAGCATTTTTATTGCGATATTTTGGGCTTTCCGCTGCAAGTTGAGGATGGCAAGCACCTCGAGTTCGGGCAAGCCGGTTGTGCTTTCATCGCGTTCAAGTGCGAAAGAAGTGCGGCGGTGGAGGATTACAGTCGGGTGGCCCGCTCGGTCTTTGTTTTTGAAGTACCTTCAATCGATCAAACACTGGGCGACCTGCGGGCAAAAGGGGTGAACTTTCTGCATCAAGAGCCGGCAGAGAATGAATTCTGTCGCTATGCAGCATTCACTGATCCATTTGGGAATGTGCACGAGATATCCCAATCGAAGACAATCGTTACCTGACAAGGAGATGACCCAGACAGGCAAGTTAGGATGAGGCACGATGAGCAACGGTATCTTAAGCACACTTCTCCTGGTGGGCATGACAGCGTTTGCAGCGACAGCGTCCGCGCAACCATCGATGCCGCCAGCACCAAGACCGTGTGCCGACGAAGCCACCGCGGCGGCCGCCGACTCACTAGCAGCACAGTTCGACCACCACCAGTTCGTTTTCATTGGCAGCACGCACGGAGACCTGAAGATTGAGCAGTTTCTCATGTGCCTGGTCTCTCGTTCCGCGTTCACCCAGCGCGTCACTGACATCGTTGCCGAGCAGATCAGTTCCGCGCAGCAGAGGCTGCTCGACCGCTACCTCATCGCGCTCGACGAAGTCCCCAGTGACAGCCTGACTCCGATTTGGTTTGATACCGACGCGCCAACGATGTGGACCACGCTGCCACAGGTCCATCGTTTTCTCGATAACTTGCGGGAGGTCAATCGTACCCTGCCCAGGGCCAAGCGCATTCGCCTCGTCGGCGGCAACGAAGGTATCGACTGGCAGAAAGTGAAAGTGCCG
This sequence comes from Pyrinomonadaceae bacterium, assembly GCA_035263325.1. Classification (GTDB taxonomy): domain Bacteria; phylum Acidobacteriota; class Blastocatellia; order Pyrinomonadales; family Pyrinomonadaceae; genus PSRF01. The sequence continues at coordinate 3,710 of DATFRK010000090.1, forward strand.
GAGGATCTCGCTCCTTACCCCTACAAGACCAATCTGATGCCACATCTCTTGATTGAGCACCTGGCGAAAGAGCCGGGAAATCGCACGCTGGTGATCTACGGCGACTGCCACATTCATTGGCGCGGCAACAACTTCATGCACGAGCTCGAGGCAGGGTTGGGTCGCGAGAAACTTTACGTGGTCGGCCGCATCAACGAACTCGTGCCGGCTGAGCGCAAATTCTTGCTGGCGGTGGGAAATCCGGACCAGCCCTTTTTCGTGACCGCGGACCGCTTCCCGCCCAACATGGACGGACCAGCGTCACTGCGCGTTTGCACTGGA
>DATFRK010000091.1:0-3732 GCA_035263325.1 Pyrinomonadaceae bacterium
CGAGTAAAAGATCGCAATCGATTGATTGAGAGGGTCAACACCATCGCGGCGGGAGTTGATCGTGACGAATATGTCGTGCGCAAGGCCGCTGCCGGAGCTGACGACCATCAAGCAGCAGAGTCAAATAAAGAACTGGGTGCGATTGCGGTTCCCGAGAGTAGTCAGCTGTGGGCCCAGAAGCGCCTCACGGATGAAGAGGTTGGGCAACTGCAACTCAGTGACATGGTCAAGCGTAAAGGTCGCGCCTACGCCGCCTATCAACGCTTAAGAATCTCCGCGGTCACCGATGAGTTGGCAGCCCTTGTTGCTCGCGTCGCAGGTTTCGACGAGAAGTCAGACTATTTCATGATCGTACGCAGTTTGGTCCGCGGTTGGCGGGTGTTGTCCTACGTCGACAATCGCGATCCTGGTCAAGTGGACGGCTTGCCTACCACTAATAAATTCCTCTTTGATTTCGACATTTCCTATCCCATCCGGCGCATCAACTACCTCAGGAATAAAGCAGACGCATTGTATCGGTTCGATAAGAACCTGGTGGAAATGATCAATCTCGAAGCTAGCGCTTTTTCACCAACTGGCGAGCTGGCGGGTGATCAGAAAGACGCGTTCAGAGGAGACCTGCTGAGTAGCAAGGCAAAACTGAATGACCTCTTTGTCGACCTGCGTCTGAACGCTCGTTCGTTGCGTTCACGCCACGGAGCTAAAGACGAAGTTCCAGCTCCGGGCACGGCACCCAATGATCGGCGGATCGAATCAGCTGAACGCCACGACGAGGAACCGAAAGACTCCAGGAAAATAAGTCCCGTCGCGATGCAAGTAAAAGAGCTGGTAGGAAAGATTGAGGCCAAGGTACGTGAGATTCTCGGAGACCAGGAGTCGCCCACCGTAATTCTGGATTACTTCCTGGGCCAGCGTTGGTGCCTGCCCGAAGGGGAAGCAGCGGCGATTACTAATCACAACCAGACTCCTGACCAAGAATGCACTGCCCGCTGTGAAGCCTTCCTAAAGGCTACTACTAACCAACACATCATGGAGGCGTTCCAAATAACCAGTGAGGCCATCAGGCAAAACGTCCAACCGATCAAGGACCACGTAGAAGACGAATGTGACGCACTCTTTTCCGACTCAGCAATTGAAGCTCTTAAAGCCAGTGAGGGGAACTACGGTGTGGTAGTGGCGCGCGAGTGTCTCGGCCACTTTTATGAAAACTACGTAGACTACGACATGTTGGTCTATCCGGTGCTGTATGACACTGACGTCGGCGAAACAGATGTCGTTGACTTGATTCGCATCAGCCCTGAAGACGCGAAACAGTTGATCGACGAGCGAGACAATGGCTGCCTAAAACTCGCGGGCACCGCCCTGGGCCATTTTGGGGCCTTTCTCGCCAAGCTCTGGCGGCAAAATGACATCCTTTGGGGCCGCCTCGACGGGGCTGAGCGACTTATCTCTGCGTTACTGCCAAAGCACCCCCTGCGCGCGCAGTTGATTGGTGAAGCCCACGCGGAAATCGTCTTGGAGACGATCGCGCCAATGGGTGAAACCGAAAGACAGACACTCCTGGTCGAAGCGTTGATGCGCACCAAGAGTCGCCAGCCTGAAGCGGATCTGCTCTCGTCGTTCATCAGGAACCTCCTGGAGAACACTGCGCACAACCCCGATCTTCAGCAAAAGCTGGTCGCCTTGATCGACGACAAGAAACTACGTCAGTTCTATATCGACGCTTTCGAGGAACAGAGCCGGCTGGAACCCGAGTCGACTCTTCGTTCCTCAGCCAGGGCTACGACAGTCATCGGAAAGATCCTTGAAGCCCTGTCATCTGATCGCCGGGTCAGCACCAAGTACGGACTATGGGTAGCGAGGTTGGGCCAGGTGCTTTGGGCGCTGGTTGAAGTTGCAGTGCCACGCAGCTTTCCCGATCTCTTCTTTCGTCACTGGTTAAAGCTGGTCTATTTTCTCGAAGCGTTGCTCTTGGTGGGCAGCACGTTGCTGCTGGCTACCTCAGTGCAGCAATTTGCCATCGCGGCGTTTGGTATTACGGTGGCGATTCACATCGCGGTTGATGTGCTGCGTGACGTGCTGCAGAGCCGGAATCGCTGGCTCAATCTGGGCAAGGCTATCGCCATCGTAATCCTGGTGACACTGATCCTGGTCGGAGGTCTGGCAGTGGCCGGAATTTTAGGCGCCGAGTTTTCATGGAACACCTTAACCAGGGTGCACAATTTCTTTACTGGTCCACGACCAAAGCCATTCTTAAAAGCGAGCGTGATAGCTCTGGTTCTCCTGGTCTTTCTCTGGTCCATCCGCAGTGACTTGCGCGCAGTTTTCAGGAAGAGACACCTATAGAGAACCCCAAGCGGTAGCTTGGGTTGCTACGGTCACGTTTCGTTACTGGTGCCGTTGACTCTAGCAACCCCAGGCTACCGCTTTGGGTTCTTGATTATTGTGAACTTGACTGGCACTTCGCTAATCGAGATGATCCAGAAAGTCTGACAAACAAGAAAATCCGAAAGTTTGATTTTTTACGCAATGCCCAACTATCGATTCTTACAACTCGACGTCTTTACCAGTACACCATTCGCCGGCAATCCGCTGGCCGTGTTTCCTGAAGCGGATGGTCTTACTGACGAGCAGATGATGAAAATTGCGCGGGAGATGAACTTGTCCGAAACGGTGTTCGTGCTTCCGCCCAAACCAACAACTGACACGGCGAAACCAACAGTGCTTCGCCGCCTACGTATCTTTACGCCTACTCGTGAGATCCCCTTTGCCGGTCACCCGATTGTGGGTACCTGGAACTGTCTCGCTCGAGAGGGCGTCGTTCCGATTCCAGAGGCAGGAAAAGGAGTCAGCCGGATTCATCATGAAGTCGGGATCGGCGTCTTACCTGTGGACATCGAATTTGCAGACGGACTACCGCGCCAGGTTGTAATGACTCAAGGGGCTTTTGAGATCGTTGACGAGATCGACGACAGCCACGAGCAGGCAGAGCTGGCGCGGGCGCTGGGACTCGCTCGTGAAGATCTCGACGAGAGTTTACCTATCCAGGCAATCTCCACCGGTCTGCCTTCCCTGGCAGTGCCCATTCGTTCATTGGCCGATTTGCGCGACTGTCGCGTCAACAGTTCCCTGTTGGGTGAGATTTACACAAAGCACGGCGCTTCGGGCTGCCTGGCCTTCGCTCGCGAGACTGTCGAAGTTGGTCCAGCGCGGGCGCATGCACGGTTCTTCGCCCCAGCCGACAACATTGCTGAGGACCCCGCCACCGGCAGCGCCTGTGGCGCTCTGGGAGGTTACCTTATCCACCACGGTGGCCTGGCCTCACTAGAACCGGTCGAGGGAAATTACAACTTTGTGATTGAACAGGGCGATTTCATTCACCGGCCCAGTCGCATCAACCTGGAAGTAAAAGGCAGCCAGGGGAAAGTGGCCCAGGTGAGAGTGGGTGGACCATCAGTGGTAGTGGCAAAGGGAGAGGTAATACTTTAGAGCTTTGTACTTTGTGCTTTGTACTTTGTTCTTGTCAGTGGTCAGTTAGTGGTTTTGGATAGTTCTTATAGGTCGAATAGGTCCTATAAAACCGCGACTAACCACTGACAAAGCACAAAGAACAAACCGCAAAGCACAGAACCAGATGAACAACAGATTCGATCTCATCATCATTGGCGCTGGACCAGCAGGGCTTTCGGCTGCGGAAGCGGCGCTGCGCGAGGGGCTCAGTTACCTGGTGAT
>DATFRK010000092.1:0-6823 GCA_035263325.1 Pyrinomonadaceae bacterium
TGATCCCAACCCGCTGCGCTTCTTCCGCCTTTAACGTCAGAGCCTGTTCACCGTTGGTCAGGATGGTAGCAGCGCTTTGATCGATGGCAGTTGAACTCGGCGCCGGCACTGGACGGCCAGCATTGCTGCGCGGCTTCACAAGCCAAAGGCCAACGATGATGAGCGCAACAATAGCGACCAGTGAAAAGACACCAACAATTGCAACTTGGGTTTTTGAGACTGGGGATCGCGCCCGAGTTACGGTGCTTTGAACGCGCTCTTTGTCGTTTTCACTCATGGCTTTGTGCCTCAGGTTTAGTTAGCACTGATGAGCCAGTGACCCGTTCGACTCCCACCCGTGCTTTATAGGTGTCGAGTAGCAGATCAATGTATGAATTCTGCAGATCGATGAAGCGACGTTGTTCTCCTAGATAATCAATCAGTGTCTTGGAGCCAAGCTCATAAGTTCGCCTCACCACCTCGAGATTCGCATTGGCCTGATCCTTCACTCCAACCCGGAAGATCTCTGTGGCGCGAGCGGCGCTGTTGTATTGCGCGTAAGCTGCAGCGACTTCGCGTTTGATTGTCAGTTCAGTAAACTCTCGCCGTTTCTTGGCGGCATCAGCTTCAGCCACCGTTGCCTCGATTGCGCCCTCATTCTTATTGCGCACAGGTAAATTTAAAGAGACTCCGAAGGTCAGGTAATTGAAGGTGCTGCGAATGGGACTTAGTTGCCCAGCATCGTTGATACCGTTGAGCGGGAAACTTGAATCCATCCGTTGATATCCGGCAGTCAGACTCGCATCAAGTCGGCCTTCGGCTCGAGCTTGTTCGATGCGTGCCTCAGCGAAACTCTCAGTGGCTTTCGCAAGTTTGAGATCAGATCTTTCGGACAGGGCTGTCTGGGTCGCGTCCGAGAGTGGTGGTAGAGGGGTAACCAGATTGTCAAAGTCCCCGCTTAATTGAAGTGGCTCTTCCGCGGCCATGCCCATCACATTTCGCAGTTCCAGCATGGCAATCTGCGTCTTGCCTTCGGCGGCTTCTCGCTGGGAACGGAAACGATTGAGCTCGACCAACACCATATTCTGTTCAAGCGGTGGCGTTCCACCTGCGGTCACTCTGGCTGCCACCAGGTTGTATCCGCGCTGACTGGTATCGATCATCTCCTGATCAAATCCCAGCTTGAGAATTGCGGCGATTGCTTCACCAAACTTGGCTCGTACTTCAGCAGCAAGGAGCCGCTCGCGATTTGCAACGTCCTGGCGGCGCATTTCGAGTTCGCGTTCTGCAACCGTGATGCGCGCGGATCGTCGACCACCGAGTTCCAGAGGGAGCGTCCCTTGAATCATCAGGTTGTTATCCGGCCCCGTGACCGTTTTGGAGCCGCTGGCTTCCAGCGTCGGATTAGCTCGTAAGGCTGCCTGGTTTACGAGTGCATTTGCCGCATCAATTTCCTTGCGTGCTGCCAGCAACTCCCCGTTGTGTTCAAGCGCGTACTCGACCGCCTGATCAGCAGTCATACCAGTCCGCGGATTGGAATACTTCGCAACAGGTGAAGGATCTCCCACGGTAATCCGGTTTTCGTTACTGGCGACCAGTGACTGCGCCCCGCTTTGGGCAGCACAGCTCAGAATCTGGCCGACGAGTAATAGGCCTACAAAAATCAGTCGTCCGAAGTATTTGTTATTCATGCTCAACACCTTCTTCCTTGCTAACCACTGCCACTGGCTCGCTGGTTTGTAGCCACCCTTCCTTCTTTAACTTTCGCTCGTGAAGCCAGAAGAAGATCACGGGCGTTACGATCAGTACATGCAACAAACTCGACACCATGCCACCGAGCACCGGCGTCGCCAGCGGTTTCATTACTTCTGCACCCGAGCTGGTACTCCACATAATCGGCAGCAAACCAGCGATGACCGTCGAGACAGTCATGACTTTCGGTCTTAATCGCAGTAACGCGCCTTCGGTTACTGCATCCATCAATGTGCTCCTCGTTAGGAGGCCATCCTCGTGTCGTTTTCGTTCAACTGCTTCGCCGAGATAGATCACCATCACCACGCCTGTCTGCACCGCTGTACCGAAGAGGGCGATGAACCCTACCCATACGGCGACTGAAAAGTTGTAGCCAAGCGCCCAAAGCAGATAGACGCCGCCGGTGAGGGCAAAGGGAACGGCGAGCAAGACGTGAGCGGCTTCAAGTACTGAGTGATAAGTCAGGTAAAGCAGCCCAAAGATGATGACCAGTACAATTGGGATAACGATCAGCAGGCGCTTGCGAGCCCGCTGTTGATTCTCATACTGCCCACTCCACTCGACGTAGTAGCCGGCGGGCAGTTGCAGTTGACTAAGGATTTTTGGCCCAGCCTCGTCAACAAAACTGCCGACGTCGCGCCCGCGAACGTTCAACAACACTGTTCCGCGCAACAGCCCGTTCTCGCTGGAGATCATGGTTGGTCCTTCAACCTTGCGGATGTCTGCCAATTGAGCGAGTGGAATGGGCGCGCCTGCTGGAGAAGCAATTGGAATCTGGCCCAGCGCTTCGGGACTCGAACGGAATTCCTGTGCGTAACGCACTCTCACCGGAAAGCGACGTCGTCCTTCGATCGTTACCGTGAGGTTCGTCTCACCAATACCTTTTTCGATAGCGTCTGAGATGGTGCCAACGTCGATGCCATATCGAGCTGCCGCCGGACGATTGATTTGAATGTCGATGTAAGGGGCGCCGCTTATCTGTTCGGGGTACACATCGACCGCACCCGGCACTGTCTTTATTATCTCAGCAGCACGACGTGAGAGTTCTTCAAGTTGTTTCAGATCATTGCCAAAGATCTTCAAACCCACCTGCGAACGGATTCCGGTTGAGAGCATATCGATGCGGTTTTGAATCGGCTGCGTCCAGATGTTGGTGACACCGGGAAACTGCAGCTTCTCATTCATCTCCGAGATAAGTTTTTCTCGCGTCATTCCTGGTCGCCACTGCTCGGTGGGCTTGAGGTGAACAATGGTCTCATTCATGTTCACTGGCGCCGGATCGGTCGAGGTTTCGGCGCGACCGGCCTTGCCAACGCTCCACTCCACCTCGGGAAATGTCTTGAGGATTTCATCTTGTTTACTCAGGATGCGCAGTGCTTCATCGATCGAGATCGCGGGATCGGTAACTGGCATGTACATGATGTCGCCCTCGTTCAATGGCGGCATGAACTCTTTGCCGATGCCGGTTGCCAGTAGAATTGCTCCGCTAAACAGCAAGGCAGCGATGCCCACCGTGACAAGCCGATGGCGCAACGCGAGTAAAAGCACTGGCCGATAGATCGCTCGCAGCAAGCGCATCACCGGATTGGATTGTTCTGAGTGAAACTTTCCGCCGAGGAGATAGGTACACAGCACTGGAACCAAAGTTACAGCGATGATCGTCGCTCCAAGCATCGCGAAAGTTTTAGTGAAAGCGAGTGGGTGAAAGAGTTTTCCTTCCTGTCCAGTGAGTGAGAAGACTGGAATAAAGGCGAGAATGATGATCGCCATCGAGAAGAACACTGGTCTGCCGACCAGCTTGGTGGAGTCGCTAACCGTTTCCCACACCCGCTTTCGATCTTTGGGATCTACTTTTCGTTTCTCAAGAAAGCGAAAGGCGTTTTCCGTAACCACGATTCCTGCGTCCACCAACACGCCAATGGCGATTGCGATTCCTGCGAGGGACATCAGGTTCGAGCTGATCCCTGCGTAGTACATGAACAGAAATGAAGTGAGTACCGCGAGCGGGAGGGGAATCGTAACAATCAGGATCGAACGAAAATGTGCGAGGAAGATGATGTGAGCCAGGGTCACCAGAATAAGCTCCTCGATCAGGGCTCGCTTTAGCGTGTGCGTGGCGCGCTCAATCAGCTGAGTACGATCGTAGAAAGGTACAACCTGCACTCCCTTCGGCAGGCCCGCCGAAATCGAAGCGATTCTTTGCTTGACGGCATCGATCACTTCGAGTGTGTTCACCCCATAACGGGCGATGACTACACCGCCGACCGCTTCCTTGCCGTTCTTGTCCAGCACTCCAGTACGAAACGAGTTGCCGAGTTTCACTTCAGCAACGTGGCGAACGTAGATCGGCGTACCGTTTGCTGAACCGATCACTATGTTTGCTACGTCATCGACTGAAGTAATCAATCCGATGCCTCGCACTACCGCCCACTGTCCCGCTTGTTCGACGACATTTCCGCCGACGTTGTTGTTAGAGCGTTCAACCGCCTCAACAATCGTTGAAAGCGGAATGTTGTAAGCGCGAAGTTTGTTTGGATCGACGTCGATCTGGTACTGCTGAACGTAGCCGCCCACCGAGGCTACCTCCGCGACACCAGGAACTGAATTCAACTGATAACGAACGAACCAATCCTGCAGGGATCGCAAGTCACGAGTATTCAGCTGATCGCTTTCAAGCGTGTACCAGAAGATTTGCCCGACGCCAGTCGCGTCTGGACCAAGCGTGGGAACTACACCATCCGGCAACTGCCGCGAGATCAGATTTAGCCGTTCCAGCACTCGTGTCCTGGCCCAGTAGAGATCAACGTTGTCTTCAAAGATGACGTTGATCATTGAAAAGCTGAACGCGGAGCTCGCTCGCACAGTGCGAACTCCCGGCAGTCCCTGCAGGTTGGTGACGAGCGGATACGTGACTTGATCCTCGACCTCTTGTGGTGAGCGACCAGGCCAGTCAGTGAAGACGATTACCTGGTTTTCAGAGAGATCGGGAATTGCGTCGATAGGAGTGCGCAGTAGTGCCCAGTAACCCCACAGTGCGAGGCCGAGGTAAAGCACGATGATCAGTCCGCGATTACGCAGACTCATCTCGATGAGCCGGTGAATCATGGCAGTCCTCTTCTCAGCGCAAGCAAATGCACTGATCTAGCGCGAACTACTGCGCGGTTACTGAAAGAGAGGTCTGCCCTTTTCCTGCCGGCCCTGCGAAGGAAATCTGGGCCTGCCACTCACCTGCCATCTCAATTTCAGCCTTGCCATGATAGATGCCGGGTGTCTCAGTCGTAGTTAGCGTCGCGTGATCATTCATCGGCATCATTGAACCCATCTGCGGCATGTGAAAAGTAAGTGCTGCCGCGCCCACATCCACTGGCTTGCCGGATGAATCCTTGAACGTGATGAAGAACTCGTCGCCACTATGCTTGAGTTGTCCCGAAGGGCTGGACAATGTCACCGTAAGATTTCCAACTGGGCCACTCTTGATCGTTTTGCCCGTGTCAATCGAGCTTTTGGAGCCGCAGGCTGCCAGCAACACCAAAGTTGCAAGGAGCACAAACGGGAGAATAAGTTTCGACATTTTTGACCTTCCGTCTTAAATGAGAGAATCTTGCGCGTTCGTGAACACACCACGGCGCGCAACTCGGCTAATCCTGAGAAAGGATTAACAATGAGAAGACACAACTTGGCCTGGGAAGGTCTAGATCAAAAGTGCGAGATGCCGAATGTACGCGGGATTGGAATACGGGGGTGGGCTGTGTGCCCAACTAACACCGGGAGCTGAGAACGGTGTGGTTTCCTGCGCTTGGTGCCACGATGAATGATTGCGGACGAGCTGCTCAACCGACGGACGAGGCAACTGCGTACCTTGGGGGGCGGTGGAGCCTTCTTGCGAACAGTTGATCGCGCAGCACAAGCGCGCGAGTAAATCCTCAGCAGCGACACTTGCGGGCTTGGCGGCTTTCTTGCAGCAGTCCATTCCAGCCATCCCCGGCATGTTGCACTCTTGTTCGCTGGAGTGCAGCGGCATTCCAGCATACACGCTACCAGCAACCACCAGTACCAAAGCGAAAGATGTTAGGCGCTTACGCATCGCTAGCATGAATCTAGGGGAGGGACCAGCCAAGTGTCAAGTCATTCACCGTGCGCAACCGGAACAACCCGTACTGGCAAGAAATCAAGGCATTGGATGACGATGATCGAGGGTAGAATGCCCAAGGAATCGCTTGCGAAAAATGGCCAAGGATGCGCTCTTACTCTCGTCATTCCGATGGAATTTTCATTGGCTTGTGGATCCCGAAATACCATGACAGAATTTCCCGCTGATTGATGCTCCCCGACAGATTGCCAGTCTTACCAGGGCTTAACGCAACAACTTTCAGACTGACTTTATCTATGAGAATTGTCTTGATCTTATCATCACTGGTTGTGCTGTTCGTCGCCGGTTGCCGCCACCAGGTAAAGAATGACTCGGAGAATCGCCAGTTGGAGGGCGTAGGACAGTCAATCCGAGTCTCTTCAGGAGACGCGGATGCGGCTGAGCCCGCCATCGCTTCATCGCCTGACGGTAACGTCTACGTCGTTTGGGTGGATCATAGTCAAGACGGCAAGGCCGACGTTATGTTTGCGCAATGCAGTAGCCGGGGTGAGCTGCAGGGCAAAGCTATCCGAGTTAATCCGCAACCCGGTGTTGCCACTGCCTGGCGTGGCGATCCGCCGACGATTGTGGTCGCCCCCGATCAGACGATCTTCATTAGTTGGACCGCGAAAGTGGAGTCCGAAACGGGACACGCGACCGATATTTACCTCTCTTCATCACGGGACCAGGGCCACACGTTCAGCGAACCAGTTCGGGTTAATGACGACAAAAAGCCCGCCGTTCATGGGATGCACTCACTCGCGGTTGCTAAGGATGGTCACATCTATGTTGCCTGGCTCGACGAACGCAACATCGCTCCGCTGCCCGCTGTAGACACGAAGATGAAACAGGGCACGAGCGGCCATCACATGGAAAGTAATCGTGAAGTCTTCATTGCTTCGTCTGCTGACAATGGTCGTACCTTTTCGCCGAACAAACGGGTCGCTGAAAACGTCTGTCCCT
>DATFRK010000093.1:0-6171 GCA_035263325.1 Pyrinomonadaceae bacterium
TGCTACGAATGATCTGAACCCTGGCCCACTAGCTCATTATGGTCCGCCCCTCGTCTCCGCGGCGAATACTGTTATTGTCCCTGTCAAAACCGGTACCAATGGTGGTTTTCGCATCGACGCCTTTGATGGGACGACGACTAACGCCAAGTACACGCTAACCACCGACTATATTCTCCCGGCTTTCCAGTGGGTGCCTTCCTACAACCCATGTATCGTGACCGGTTCTTTTGGCACGCGTCTTTACTATCCAGGCGCAGGCGGCACAATTCTCCATGTCGATAACCCCGATTCAAATACGCCGGGAGCTCCCGTCCGAGAGGTCTTCTACACCTCCCTGGCCAATTACAACGCTAATGCGGCAGCGTTCAACGCTACCGTCTTTGTCGACACTCCGATTACTGCAGACTCTGCCGGCAATATCTATTTTGGTTTTAGGGTACAGGGGTCCGCTCCAGCGCCTTTGAGCACCACCCAGAGTGGCTACGCAAGAATTGATAAGAATGGTGTGGGCAGTTTCGTGCTGGCAGCCAATGCGGCGAACGATGCGAATGCTACCCAGACCAGCGTCAATGCAGCACCTGCTTTAAGCAACGACGAAAGCACTCTTTACGTCGTGGTAAAGACGACCACCCAAACGGGAGGTCATTTGTTGGGCCTGGACTCCACGACACTCGCCACTAAGTACAACGTCTTGTTGCGAGATCCGAGAAGTGTGGCATTCGCTCAAATCAACGATCTCAGCACTTCCTCGCCGATGGTGGGACCAGATGGTGACGTTTACTATGGCGTACTGGGAAACCCGGCTAACGGTTCCCGCGGTTTTCTCCTGCATTTCAGTGCCGACTTGTCAGTAGTCAAAACACCTGGCGGCTTTGGCTGGGACTACACGCCCGGAATTGTGCCAGCCAACCTTGTTCCGTCTTACACCGGCACGTCGCCGTACCTGTTGTTTTGCAAGTACAACGACTACGCGATTGCCGACGGCAGCGGTGTTAACAAGGTGGCAATACTGGACCCAAACGACACTCAAATTGATCCCCATTTCAGCGCGCCCGGGTTAGTTGAGATGCGTGAAGTGCTGACTATCAACGGTGCAACTCCGGACAGTGAGTTTCCTGCGGTCCCCAATGCGGTGAAGGAATGGTGCATCAATGCCTCAGCTGTCAATCCAGCCACCAAGAGTGTCTTCTTCGACAGCGAAGACGGCCATCTCTACCGTTGGAATCTCGCAACAAACTCGTTGGACCAGGCGATCATTCTGAACCCTGGCGTCGGCCAGCCCTATGTCCCGACCGTTATTGGACCCGATGGCACCGTGTACACCCTAAACGGTGGGAACTTTTTTGCTGTAGGCCGTAAAGAAGAGGTGGAAGTAACTATCAGTTCATCCTCGCCGGATTTGCGCGACACTGTCTTTGGCACTTCAATTACCTTTACCGCCAACGTTACCGGTACAGGTCCCGCACCAACCGGAACCGTGAGTTTTGCCGATACCACGTACAACGGCTTCACGCCCGTAACCACCACTCTCGCTAACAATGTCCCGCTCGATGCTAACGGCCATGCTTCTGTAACTACGTCAGCGCTTACCGCCGGGGGAGCGTTCCTGGGAAATCATTTCATCATCGCGATCTATAACGGTGACGGCAGCCATGCCTCTACCTTCGCCACGCTGATGCAGAAGGTACACGCGAACGCCTCAACCACCTCGGTATCGGGATCACCCAATCCGGCGAGCTTTGGCCAGGCCGTCACATTTTTTGCGACCGTCACGCCTGCTCCCGGTGGCACTGGAGTGCCAACCGGCATGGTGACTTTTCTGGATGGAACAAAAGTGATCGGCCAGGCGGCTGTGAATGGCACTGGCATCGCGACCATCACCACCTCCAGTCTGGGAGTAGGGAGCCATACGATCAATGCCAGTTACGTGTCTGACACCCGATTTGCGCGCAGCAGTGGGAGCACGAGCCAGGTAATTCAGGGACCAAGCGTTCAATTCTCTCAACCAGGCTTCAGTGTGAATGAAGGCGCCGGCAGCGTTACCCTGACCGTGACGCGTATCGGAGATGCCTCAAACAGCGCCAGTGTTGACTACAAGACATCCGATAACGATACCTTCACAGTCGGTTGTAGCGACACCGTGGGCAACCTGGGCAACGCGTTTGGCCGTTGCGACTTCGCGACCACAGTTGACACGCTGACTTTCGCGGCGGGAGAAACGAGCAAATCTTTCCAGGTACCTATAATCGACGACGCGATTGCTGAAGGAAATGAGACGTTCTCGGTGATCTTGAGTAATCCGATTGGCGCCACCCTGGGCACACCAACAACCGTTACCGTGACGATCAATGACAACGACACTGTCACTGGATCAAATCCGATCTTCACCACGCCGTTTTTTGTCCGGCAACACTATCTCGATTTCCTCTCGCGGGAGCCAGAGGTGGGTGAGCCGTGGACAGCAGTGCTAAACAACTGTTCGGACGTGAATAACAATCCAGCCTGTGATCGATTAACAGTGTCCGGGGCGTTCTTTGGCTCGCCCGAGTTTCAGTTGAAGGGTTACTTCGTCTATCGCTTTTACAAGTTGGCGTTCAACCGGCTGCCGCTCTATTCGGAAATAGTGGTAGATATGCGATCCGTGACCGGGCAAACGCCGGCAGAGGTGTTTCAGAAGAAGGGGGCGTTTACCAAAACTTTTGTGCAGCGCGCTGAATTCACCGCTGCTTATACCACCTTATCCAATGCGGATTATGTGGCGAACTTAATGAATCGCTATGGTTTGACGCAGATCACCACACCCGACCCGGCCAACCCTGATGGGCAAACTAAAGTGACCTTCAGTAGCACGGAGCTGACGAATCGCTTGAACGGCGTTGGTGGGATATTGACGCGCGCCCAGGTGTTGCGCGCGATTGCGGATTCAGATCAAGTTTTCAATCTGGAGCTCAACAAAGCCTTTGTGGCGATGCAGTACTTTGGATATTTACGCCGCACTCCGGAGCAAGCTGGTTACGACTCATGGTTGAATTACCTGAATACTCATCCAGGTGATTCACGCACGATGGTCAATGGCTTCATGAACTCTGCTGAGTATCGCTTGCGCTTTGGTCCCGCGCAGTAGTTCTTGTCGCATGATGCCACGGCGTTGTGCCGTCGGGATTCACGCTCGTTGCTTGAAAGGAGCAAACGTGAGACTCCCACGGCGCAAGGTCCTGGCATGTGTGCAGTCGCATCAGAAACAAGATCTGTAGTATTAGCGCTCGCACTCTTCCTGCAATCGAAATGTAACCGGACAGTGCGCTACCGTACAGATTAACCACCTTCTGTTGCACGATAATAATAATGTACGCCAAACGATAGTAAATCGAGTCCAACAACGCAGCTACACTCTTCCCACAAAATAGCAGCTCCGATGGCACCCCTCTTGCAGACTCGAAGGCGGTTTCCCCTGAACTGACAAATAAATATTCACTTCGGTTCCCAATTTGAGAAACCAATGCCAATGCCTCGCATCGGTCTCAAAGCTCCGAATGAGTGCCGATGTATCGCCGTGTGCCCGTAACTGCGATACAGCCGTATCAAGGTTCGGCTCGCCCGATCGCTGAACTGGAAATACAGAGACGGGTCCAGTGCGTCCTTTCGGACCAGAACGACGCCCAGATCTACATGGCTCTGGTCTGAATCATTCCGGTGAAAGCTTTTTCAGTTTCACCCTAACCTCGCTTGAGATCTGTCATTGCGTTGACGCCCGAACGCAATGCAGAACTCAAGATTGATCGAAACTTAGGGGGTACTTGTTTAGCGGGTACTTCAAGGAGGAAAAGAATGCGAGCAGTCACTCTAGGAAAGTCCCTGACACTCGGCATCGCAACCATCGCCCTGATTGTACTTAGTCAGGGAGCGGCAAGAGCAGATGAAGTAACACTTGGGGGTTACACCAACGGTTGCTTCAATTGTGCGAGTCCGACGAATTCCAGCGCGGTGCAAACGGCTTCCTTGTTAGGGCTGTCGTTCACTAACTCAGTGTTCAATGGCACTACCGCCAATGGCATTCGAGCTTTTGGTGCGGCCCCGGCAGCACAAGGAGTCCAGGCAATTAACAACTTCGGGTCGTTTTTCCTGGCGAGCGGAGCGAACGTTTACAACGGTAATACGTTCTCACTGCGCGTCAGCTTTACTGCGCCGCCAGGGATTACTGGCGGAGGCACAAGCGTGTTTATGGCCACCCTGATTGGATCCGTACTGAGCGATAACTCAGGAGGAGTTTTTATTGACTTCAATAACACTCCGCAACTCTTTACGTTTTCCAATGGGACAGCCACCGGCTCATTTTTCTTGATGGTGAATGACCTGTCCTTAGATCCGAACTCATCTAACGACATCAGTGCAGTCATTACCGGTGCTCAACAAACAGCAGTTCCAGAGCCAGCCAGCATGATCCTACTAGGAACAGGGCTGGTTGGTGCTGCGTCCTGGTTCAGACGCCGGGCAAAAAGTCGCTAGAGATTTGTGGGAAGACACCACTCAATTTTGACCGGCGAAACCCGGGAGAGGTTGGTGGTTTCTTCCCCCAAAGGTTCAAGGAGAATCGAAGATGAAGACTGAGCCCATGATATTCCCACTCGACAGCGAGGGGCGCATTTACGCGCTGCTCGATGAACGAGCACAACTCATCGGCACCGGTACCAAAGAGGTCTGCGAAGTTCTCTTGTACATGATAACCAAGCCGTCAACCACAACTATCCCGACCTACGTTCCGCGTCGACTCAACGTAAGGTCTGCTATTTCGCTTTAGAGTCTCAATCCACTCGAGGACAGCAAATCGTCTATGGGCAGACTAACATTCGGACTAAGTTGGCTGGTAGTTCTGATCTTCGCGCACGGCTTCACAACATCTAACTCAATCATGGCTCGGTCTTCTTCGTTTACGATAAGTGGGCGAGTGACTGAGCCGCCATCCGGCACCGGGACTGGCATTCCGTCAGCCACCGTTGTCCTGACCCTGAACGGTAGTAACCAGATGATGATGCAGACCGATGCCGGGGGAAATTTTTCTTTTTCGTCGGTACCGCAGGGCAGCAACTACGATGTGACTGTATCAAAATCTGGTTACACCTTTAATCCTGCATCACAGGGCGGCACCAATATTCAATTTGACCGGACGCTTTTCTTTACCGGCACGGCTTCCGGCACCACCATTCAGTTTTCCCAGGTTGAATATACGGTCAACGAAAGTTCACCGAGCGTGACCTTGACCGTTACCCGTACGGGCGATACCTCCGGTACTGCGAGTGTTTTCTACAAGACTGTCGACACTGATACGTTCACTGTCGCCTGTAGCGACGCGGTTCATAACCAGGGCGGAGCCTATGCACGTTGCGACTTTGCGATCACCCTGGATACCTTGACGTTCGGCGCTGGAGAGGCAACCAAGACGTTCACCGTACCCATAATCAACGATTCCTTTGCCGAGGGTGACGAAACATTCTCGGTTGTTCTCAGCAATTCAATCGGCGCATCGCTGGGTAGCCCGGCAACCGCCACGGTGAGAATCCTCGACAACGACACCGTGACCGGTCCGAATCCGATCTTCACCACTCCGTTTTTTGTGCGCCAACATTACCTGGACTTTCTGTCGCGAGAACCGGAAGCCGGTGAGCCATGGTCCGCCGTGCTGAACAACTGTTCGGATGTGAACAACAATCCCAATTGTGATCGACTGACAGTGTCTGGCGCTTTCTTTGGTTCGCCGGAGTTCCAGTTGAAAGGCTATTTCGTTTATCGATTCTACAAATTGGCGTTCAATCGCTTACCGCAATACACGGAAATTGTCACTGACATGCGTGCCGTGACTGGACAGACGCCGGCCGAAGTCTTTCAAAAGAAGGGTGCGTTTACCAGTGCCTTTGTGCTACGGACTGAGTTTACAAATGCCTTCGGGCCGATGACGAACGCGGCTTACGTGTCTTCGTTGATGGGTCGTTACAGTTTGACCCAGGTGACGACACCCGATCCGGCGAATCCGGATGGCACCAACAAAGTGACTTTGACTACTGCCGATTTAACTAACCAACTAAATGCGGCAACGTTGACGCGGGCGCAGGTGGTGCGCGCAATTGCGGATTCGGATCAAGTGGCAAGTTTGGAGTTCAACCAGGCTTTCGTGGC
>DATFRK010000094.1:0-3672 GCA_035263325.1 Pyrinomonadaceae bacterium
CGCCCCACTCTCTTACTTCCCACTTGCCTCTCCTTTCTTTTGGCAAGTGTGTCAAATAAGATTGTCTCAATCTAGGGGTCAACTCCACCGAGAACTCACAATCCACGAAACCACACGAAATAACACGAAAGGCCGTTGCGAACTGGAAAACGCTGAAGTGGAGCAGAGGGAGTTTGACTTTGTTATCTGCTTGTTAGAGGCAAGCAGTGAAGCTCTGCGGTGGCGTTGAAGCGAACGATGAACTCTACCGCAGAGCCGCAGAGGTGGCGCAGAGCAACTGAACTGGGTAATCAAAAAGGGTGGTCCGTTGTGGGACCACCCTTTAGTCTTCTAAAAGCTACTTAAGCGAGATCACGCCACGTCGAAGCGGTCAAGGTTCATCACCTTATTCCAGGCCGCGACGAAGTCGTTCACGAATTTCTCTTTAGAGTCCGAACACGCGTAAACCTCAGCGAGGGCGCGAAGTTCTGAATTAGAACCGAAAATTAGATCGACACGAGTGCCGGTCCACTTCTTTTCGCCGGTCTTCCGATCGCTGCCTTCGAATACTTCGCCAGTCCCATTGGCTGTTTGCCATTTAGTGCTCATATCCAGCAGGTTGACGAAGAAGTCGTTCGTTAGCGTGCCCGGCTGTTTCGTGAAAACGCCGTGCTGCGACCCATCGTAGTTAGTGTTAAGGACCCGCATGCCGCCAATGAGCACGGTCATTTCGGGAGCGGTCAGCGTAAGCAAGTTCGCTTTGTCAACTAGCATCTCCTCTGGCGGCGTCTTGTGGTAGCTTCGCCTGTAATTGCGGAAACCGTCGGCCTGCGGTTGAAGATAACCGAACGAATCCACTTCGGTCTGCTCCTGCAAGGCGTCACCCCGTCCGGGAGTGAAGGGAACCATCACATTGTGCCCGCCATCCTTAGCGGCCTTCTCGACCGCAGCGCATCCGCCGAGAACGATCAGGTCGGCGAGCGAAACCCGCTTGTTGCCGGACTGAGCGTTGTTGAACTCGGTTTGGATGGCCTGGAGCTTCTCGAGCACTGTGGCTAGCTGAGGCGGATTGTTCACGTCCCAGTTCTTTTGTGGCTCGAGGCGAATGCGGGCGCCGTTCGCTCCGCCGCGGTTGTCAGAGCCGCGGAAGGTTGAGGCCGAAGCCCACGCGGTCGACACGAGTTGGGAGATAGACAATCCAGAATTAAGGAGCTTGGTCTTGAGGGTAGCGATGTCCGTTGCGTCGATCAGGTCATGGTTGACGGCGGGAATCGGATCTTGCCAGATCAGGTCTTCCGCAGGTACCAGCGGGCCAAGATAGCGCGCCTTTGGACCCATGTCGCGGTGCGTCAGCTTGAACCAGGCTCTTGCGAATGCGTCCGCAAACTCCTCAGGGTTGTCTTTGAAGTGTCGCGCGATCTTCTCATACGCCGGGTCCATCCGCATTGCCATGTCGGCAGTTGTCATCATCGGCGCGTGACGCTTGCTCGGGTCCTGAGCGTCGGGCACAGTGGTAGATCCGGCACCATTCTTTGGCCGCCACTGCTGGGCACCGGCAGGACTCTTGGTTAGCTCCCATTCATAGCCGAACAGGGTTGCGAAGTAGCTGTGGTCCCACTTGATTGGAGTCGGCGTCCAAGCTCCCTCGATGCCGCTGGTAGTTGTATCCGTACCCACACCGCTGCCATGAGCATTGATCCAACCCAGGCCCTGGGCTTCGATCGGCGCTGCCTCAGGCTCTGGGCCAACGAGCGCTGGATTACCTGCGCCATGAGTCTTGCCGAATGTGTGGCCGCCGGCGGTGAGGGCCACGGTTTCATAGTCGTTCATCGCCATGCGTCCAAATGTCTCGCGAACGTCACGTCCTGACCCGACCGGGTCGGGGTTACCGTTGGGTCCTTCCGGGTTTACATAGATAAGGCCCATCTGCACCGCCGCGAGCGGGTTCTCAAGCTGGCGGTCGCCAGTGTAACGTTTGTCCCCCAGCCATTCGCCCTCGGAGCCCCAGTACACGTCTTCCTGCGACTGCCATACGTCGGCCCGGCCGCCGCCAAAGCCGAAGGTCTTGAAGCCCATCGATTCAAGGGCGATGTTGCCGGTCAAGACGAACAGGTCGGCCCACGAAAGCTTGCGGCCGTATTTCTGCTTAATCGGCCAGAGCAGACGACGAGCCTTGTCGAGATTGCCGTTGTCGGGCCAGCTGTTGGTGGGGGCAAAACGCTGCTCACCGCTTCCTGCGCCGCCACGGCCATCCCCGATTCGGTATGTTCCCGCTGCGTGCCAGGCCATGCGGATGAAGAATGGTCCATAATGGCCGTAGTCCGCTGGCCACCACTCCTGCGAGTCTGTCATCAGTGCATGCAGGTCCTTGATGACTGCCTGAAGGTCGAGCGTCTTGAACTCCTTCGCGTAATTGAAATCCTCTCCCATCGGATCGGCCAGCGAAGAGTTTTGCCGAAGGATCTTCAGATCCAATGCATTAGGCCACCAGTCTCGGTTCGATTGGCGCGTACTGGTGGTGAATTTGATTGCTCCGCCGGTGAATGGACATCGGCTTGAGTCGTTTATATCCAAAACCGGGTCACCCGGTGCTGGGACGCGCTCTGTGTGATTTGCCATTTCTTCACTTCCCTCCATTTACTACTCCTTAGTGAAACTAATTAGATGATTCGTTTCCCCTTAGTTGCGAGTTGTCGCCAGTGATCTATCCGCTGCAATCGGGACACAGGCCACGCAGTGTAAGCTCGATCGATCTGGCTTTGAATTTTGAACGCTTGGCAGCTTTCTTAAGTAGTCCGGTCGGGATTGAGAGTTCCAGATCGACGAGCTTGCCGCAGTTGTTGCAAATCGCGTGGTCGTGCCGTTCAAGCTTGCGGTCGTAGCGGCTGCAGTTTGCTGCGAACCGGATCTCGCCGATCAGTCCCTCGTTTTTCAGGTAGCGCAGCGAATTGTAAACAGTCGCGAACGAGATGCCTGGCAGGCGCTCACGCGCCAGCTCAAAGACCTGGTTCGCCGTCAGATGCTCGTCCGCTTCGCGGATTACCTGCAAGACGGCTCGGCGCTGTTTGGTAAGTCCTGAGATCTCGAGATCGTGCATTTTTGTTTCTATTAGAATAATTCTAAGTTCCCAACAATATCAACTCCTGTCAGCACTGCTCGCGAGTTTGTTTTTGTCATGACGCCCAAGTGGATAAACAATTTTCCTCGCCGGAGCGTTTACTAAACAGGACGGCGGATTTCGAACCCCTGGCAGTTCTCGGAAAGGGCGCAAGTCATGAAGAGATTCAATTGGCAGATCTGGGCAGGCTTTTTCCTCAGCCTGGTGGCGGGCCTTAGCTACCCGTTTATATTTGTGCGTTGGCCGGTAACGCGTGAATTTCCCTGGGCGAATCTGGTCCTTTTCGCGATCGCGTTCGTGCTCTTGTTTCTTGGCGTTCGCCGAGCTTTCAAACCGGAGAAGGGAATTCTGGCAAAACTCTTTGGCTCCTTAGCCGTAGCACTTGGACTGCTAAATCTCGCAGCGCTCCTTTTTCTGATCTTCGTAATGGGCTCGTGGCTACCTGCTTCGAAGGCAGCGCCACAGGTTGGTCAGAAGGCGCCTGACTTTACCCTCACGGACGTGAACAACCAGCCCGTCACGTTGGCTCAATTGTTGACTGAGCCACTTAACAACCGGCCGCCAAAAGGTGTGCT